>JBCCMW010000251.1:0-6370 GCA_039026175.1 Pseudomonadota bacterium | reverse complement strand
GTTGGTGGCACTGGCCGGTGTCGCGGCGAAGGCGGCACCGATCAGGGCAAAGGACAGGAGAAGGCGCTTCAGCATCGGGATCCTCGTTGACGGTCTGCTGCGGTGGCGTGGCGGCCGGCGCATCCGGCCCCGCCGACGGGTCTACCGAGGTGGCGCCAGCGCTCCACTGACATCCCCTGTCGCGATGGTGAGGATCGGTGAACCGGCCGTAAGCTTGATGCCGTTGCGGTCGCGCCCAGGGTCGCGCCGAGGGTCGCGCCCAGGGTCGCGTCCAGGGCCGCGGTTGGGTGCAGCGCGCCGCTGCCGCCCACGTACCGCGGCGCCGAGAGAAGCGTCCGCCCGGCGGCCCGGATGCGGTCAGCCGCAGGCGCGGCCGGCCAGCAGACGGATCGCGGCGCTGCGGCTGGTGAGGGGCGCGCAGAACGCCAGCGCGCCGCCCGCCGTGACGTTGGCCGACACGCCACCCGCGCCGCAGGGTGCCGTCGTCCAGTAGGCGGGGCCGTCGTAGGCCCGGTCGGCCACCGCTGCCTCGGCGCCCGGCAGGCAGTAGGGCACGCCGGTCTCGCGGCTTAGCCACGCGGCATAGGCCTCGGCGTCGCGGTAGCCCAGACCGACGGCCGGCGCGCCATCGTCGCCGTCGCGCAGGCGCCGGCGCACGCTGGCGGGCCGGGTTTCCAGGAACCGCTGCAAGGCCCCAACGGCCACCACGCCGTCCAGCGCGCAGCTCTGGGGATCACCCGACAGCGGCGCCATGCCGGTGGGGTGGACGCCGCCGCTGCACGCCAGCCGCCCGCCCGCAGGATCTGACGAGCCGTCAGGTGCGGGCGCGTCGGTGTCGAGCAGGGCCAGCACGTCCTTGAAGCGCGCGCGCGCCTCGGTCCGCGCACCGTCGTCCATGGCGGTCCTGCCGGCCTCCAACCCCTCGGCCGCGGCAGCGCGCGAGGGGTGGCCCCGGGCGCCGGCGACGGCCGCCTCGGCCTGGGCGCGCACCTCGCGCAGCGCCGCGGTCTCGGCAACCGCACGCCGAAACAGATCGGTCGCCTCGGTCACGCGGGCTTCGGCCGTCTCGACTGCCAGCGTGTCCAGCGTGGCCAGCAGCGCATCGGCCCGCGCGGCGCCGTCGGCGAAATCCGGGTCCTGGTCGGGCACGCCGGCGCGTTCGGCCGCCCGGCGTTCGTCGCGCAGGGTCTCGCGCAGGGTGCTGCGGCGCTGGCGGATCTCGTCGGCGCGTACCGCGGCCTGGGTCGCTGCCCTGTCGGCCTCCAGCAGCAGCTCGGCGGCCTCGGCATAGTTGCCCTGGCCCTCGGCCGCTTCGGCCGCCGCCAGCGTGCGGCGGGCGGCAGCCGCGCCCGTCTCCTCGCCCTCCAGCGTCGCGTCCTCGATAAAGAACTGCACCTTGGCGCGCCGGTCCTTCAGCGCGCGGCGCGCGGCCTCGGCCAGCTTGGTGGTCGCCTCGCTACAGGCCTCGGGCGTGATCGCGCTATCGCCGGGCAAAAGCCGCAGGGCGGCGCGATAGTCGGCCCCGCCGGTGGCGCCCAGCCGCTCGAGTGCGATCTTCGGGTCCTCGGCCGTGTTGCAGCCGGGCGGCAGCGCGTCGCCACCGTCGGCGACGGTGTCCATCAGCCGCTGAACCGTGTCCTGTGCGTCGTCCAGGCCCCTGCGCACCTCTGCCGGCAGGGTCCAGTGACCGGCGTTGTCGCCCCACCAGGCGACCCACACCCCAGCGCCGGCCCCGGCGACCAGCAGCAGCAGCGGCACCAGCACGGGCCGTCGGCGGCGCGCCCCGTCCCCCCGACCCTGCTTCTGCCCGCTTTGCGCCGTCGGCGCGGTGGGCGGCGCCTTTGCCGGTGCCCTTGCGGGCGCCTTGGGTTCGGTCTTGGTCCGGGTGGGCTTGGGATCGGCGGTCTGCAGCGGCAGTGTCGCCAGCAGCGCGCTGGCCAGCGCGCCAGCGTCCTGGAACCGCTTGCCCCGGTTGCGCGCGATCGCCCGGCGCAGCACGGCGATGGTGTCGGGGCTGACCGCGCCGCGCCGCGCCTGCGGCATCAGCTTGGCGACCGAGGGCTCCTCGAAGAAGCTGTCGTGATAGGCCTCCCAGCTCGGCATCGCGCCCAGCAGCACCCGCTCGAACGCCGCCGGCCCGTGCATCGCCCGCAGCGTGAGCATGCCCAACGCATAGACATCGAACGCGCTCGAGGGGCGCGGGTCGTTGTTCAGCGCCGTGCGGTAGGCGCCCTGCTCGGTCCGCTCCGCGACGCTGACGGGCGGAAAGACGAGCTGCTGCAGCACCAGGCGCGTGCCGTCGTCGACCACGCCGATGGCGGTCTCGTCCAGCGCGCCGTGCAGCATGCCGCGCCTGTGCATCGCAGCGACCGCCTCGATCACCGCCAGCATCGCGCGGCAGGCGTCCAGCGGGTTCGGCGCATAGCGCCCGTCGCTCAGCGTCTCGGGTGCCAACGGCACGGCCAGCATCGGCGTCTGGCTGGCGATCGGCAGCGCATAAACCGCGCCGAGACCGGGCTGCTCCGGAACGTCGCCTTGCAGCGCCTCCATCTCGGCGGCGATCGTGTCGGGCGTGACCCCGTCGGCCATGCGGTCGTGATCTGCGGCGAACACACGAACGGCGCCGCCGCTCTCGGGATCTACGGCATCGTACGCCCGCGCACCCCCGGCCAACCCGGCGGGACGTGGCCGGTAGTCCGACAATACCTTCGCGATATACGCATCGAATGGCGACATGGCACAACGCTCCGCCTAACACCCCGGTCCCAACGGTCGCCGGCGACTGACCCGGCGCGAAAATCAATACCTACTAATGCCCACGGTGCTGCGCTGCATTCAAGCGTCTGTGCTCGCCGCCCAACCACCGATGCGCGACATGGTGCAGCAGCGCCAACATCGCGCGCGCCGCCGCAGGTCACGCGACCGGACCGTGCAAGGCCAGGCTCTTTGCCCGCTTGCGGTCGTGCTTGGCGGTATTGCGCCCGTCATGCCCGCGCAGCGCCCGGCGCCGATAACCGCGGACAGCGGCCGATCAGTCGCCCGGGTCGGCGATACCTGAAATCAGATTTTCACGATACAATGCATCGAGGTCGAGGCCGTCGCGCACGGGCGCTATGGCGCCGATCAGCGCCTGCAGGTGCGCCCGCGCCTCGGCGGCCAGCGCGGCAGCCGTGCCCGTGTCGACGGCCTCGAACCGCAGCGTCCGGCCGGGGCCCAGGCGGCCCAGACGCGGCAGATCGGCGCTGATCGCCGCCGCGATCTTGGCATAGCCGCCCGAAGTTTGGCGGTCCGCGAGCAGCAGGATAGGCTGACCCGAGCCCGGCACCTGTACCGCGCCCGTGACGATCCCGTCCGACACGATGTCGGCGCCCCGACCGGGCGCCGTGTGGTGCTGCAGCGTCGGTCCCTCCAGCCGCAACCCCATCCGGTCGGCCTTGCCGCTGATCCGCCATACGCTGCCGAGGAAGGCGGCCACGGCCTCGGGCGTAAAGTGATCGTCCTGCGGGCCCAGCACCACGCGGATCGGCGCGTCCGACAGCCAGCCGCGCGGCGGCTCCAAGCCCCGCTCCGCCCTGTCTGCGGGGTCCGGCAGCGCCCCGGCCGCAAGCCGGTCGCCGACACGGAGCGCGCGGCCGTCGATCCCGCCCAGCCGTGCGCGCATCAGCGTCGAGCGGCTGCCCATGACGGGCGCGAGCGCGAGCCCGCCCGAGACCGCCAGATAGGCCGTGGCCGAGGGACCCAGCGCACCCAGGCCGAGCCGGTCGCCGGGCGCCAGGATCAGCGAGCGCCAGCCCTCGAACGGCGCGCTGGTCCCGTCGGTCCGCGTCACCGTCCCACGCGCCGTCGCGCCGGCCAGCGCCACCCGCACGGCCGCGCCCTCGGCCTCGAGCGTGGGGCCCAGAAAGCGGCACTCCAGCGCCGCGGCGTCGGCGGGGGCGCCGGCCAGCGCGTTGGCCAGCGCCAGCGCCTCGGTGTCCAGCGCGCCGGCCGGCGGAATGCCGACACGCTGATAGCCCGGGCGGCCACGGTCCTGCACCGTGGTGACCAGTCCGGGGTCCAGGACGCGCAGCACCCCGCTCAACGCGCCGCCCCGCGCATCGCGTTGCTCCGTTGATTGGGCCGCCCCGCTCGGCGCGTTGCCCCGTTCATTGCGGTGCCTGGGGCAGCCGCGGGCGCCATTCGGGCACCCAGTCGCCGGCGGCGGCGGCCTGTTCGATGGCGGCATAGGCCGCACCGCCCACAGGCTCGAAGCGCACCGCATCGCCCGGGGTCAGCAGCACGGGCGCGTCCGGCCGACCCGGTGCGCCATGGGCGCCGAACAGCGCCGCCGGCGTCCGGCCGATCAGATGCCAGCCGCCGGGGCTCTCGAACGGATAGATCACCGTCAGCCCCACGGCGATGGCGACCGATCCTGCCGGCACCGCGGTGCGCGGGTCGCGCCGGCGCGGCAGATCGATCTCGCCGGGCAGGTCGCCCATGTACGGCGCGCCGGGCAGGAAGCCGATCATGTAGACATGGTGCTCGATCGCGGCGTGGCGGTCGACGACCGCGGCCGGGGTCAGGCCGGCGCGTTCGGCCACCGAGGCGAGGTCGGGCGCCAGCGGACCCTCGTAGCAGGCCGGCAGCGTCCAGAGCCGCGGCTGACCCGCAGCGCCGGGCGCGAGACGGGGCAACAGGTCGAGGATCGCTGCCTCGATGCTCGCCGCCTCGGTGGCGAGCGGGTCGAACTGCACTAGCAGCGAGCGGAACGAGGGCGCGGTCTCGGTGATCCCGGGGAGTTTGGCGGCGGCGACGGCGGCGTCGAGCGCCAGAACCGCAGCGCTCAGCGCGCGGTCCTTCTCGCGGCCGAACTCCACGATCAGCGCCGCATCGCCGAAGGGCAGGAAGCGCGGTGTCGGCACGGCCCCGTGGCGAATCGCGCCCTCGGTGCCCGTGCTGCCTGTCCCGTTGCCGCCGCCCATGCTGCCGCTCCACTGCCCTGCCGCGGCAAGGCTAGATGCCGACTGCGGGCTCGTCCATGAATGGGGCGACGAGCGAGACGGAGGCAGCCATGGCGCGGCGCATCAACATCAACGCGGATCTGGGCGAGGGGTTCGGGCCCTATGACATCGGCGACGACGCGGCGCTGCTGGATGTCGTGCGGTCGGCCAACATCGCCTGCGGCATGCACGGCGGCGATCCGTCGGTGATGCGGCGCACGGTGATGGCGGCCGCCGAGCGGGGCGTCTCGATCGGCGCGCACCCCGGGTACAACGATCTGTGGGGCTTCGGGCGGCGGGCGCTGAAGATGGATCCGCAGGCGCTGGAGCACCTGATCGCCTACCAGATCGGCGCCGCGGTTGGGATAGCGGCCTATGGCCCGCAACCGGTGACGCACGTCAAAGCGCACGGCGCGCTGAACAATCAGGGCTGTGTCGAGCGTCCGGTAGCCGACGCCGTCATGCGCGCGCAGGCCACGGTGGCGCCGGATCTGATCGCGCTGGTGATGCCGGGGACCGAGATGCAGCGCGCGGCCGAGGCGGCGGGGCTGCCGATTGCGCGCGAGGCGTTTGCCGACCGCACGTACGAGGACGACGGCACGCTAACGCCGCGCAGCGTGCCGGGATCGGTGATCCGCGACCCGGCCGTGGCGGCGGCGCGGGCGGTCGAGATGGTTCGCGAGGGGGCGATCGTCTCGCGCCATGGCACGCGGCTGGAGGTGCCGTTCGACAGTTTGTGCGTGCATGGCGACGAACCGACGGCGGTGGCCGTGGCCAGAGCCGTGCGCACAGCGCTCGAAGCCGACGGCGTCGATGTGGTCACGCTGCCGGAGATGCTTTCCTGACCGTGCCCCCCGTGCGCGCGTCCGTGTGGGTGGCCGTGTGGGTGGCCGAGGCGGTCGCCGCGCACCATGGCCGTTGGAGGGCCAGCGGCGTGGGTGCTCGCTCGGCGTAAGGGGTGCTGTGGTCGATGAGCTGGGCGTTCGGCCACGGCCCGTCCACCCCAGGTGCAGGATAGGCGCATCGGTCCGAACGACCGGCTAACACAGCGATTTCGCGTTGCAACGGTGTTCGATTCGCTAATGACGAGATAGCGCAGCAGTGGGGAACGGTCCTACTGGCCGTCTCGGGCATGGCCCGCGCAGCTCGGGGGTGCATGTCGGCGATCTGGCGCTGCCGGGCTCAGGGCGCCGACGTGCGCCCTGAGCCGGACTGCCCAGTCATCTCGACCGACTTGCAGCGTGCACGTCCGCTGCACCCGCGCGAGCTGCGGCTGGCGATGCTCAACCTTTGACAGGGACGGCGTCGGGGACGCCGTGGCGGCGCAGGGTCACTGCCGCAGCGTCTCGCTCGGCCACCGTCGTGAAGGGGCCGACCCGCACCCGCACGGC
>JBCCMW010000250.1:0-6479 GCA_039026175.1 Pseudomonadota bacterium | reverse complement strand
CGAGTGCAGGTAGGCCGACACCGGCGTCGGCGCCGCCATGGCGCCGGGCAGCCAGCAGTGGAAGGGGAACTGCGCCGACTTGGTGAACGCGCCCAGCAGCACCAGCGCCAAGACCGGTCCATAGACGCCGGCCTCCAGCACCGCGCCGGTCCCGGCCGCCGTCCACGCCGACAGCCGATAGGTGCCGAGCGCCTCGCCCAGCACGACCATGCCGCCGAGCAGCGCCAAGCCGCCAAGCCCGGTGACCAGCAGCGCCTGCAGCGCCGCGCGCCGGGCATAGGCCTTCTGATAGTCGAACCCGACCAGCAGGAACGACGTGATCGTCGTGCCTTCCCAGAAAAGAAACAGCGTGACGACATCGTCGGCCAGCACCAGGCCCAGCATCGACAGGGCGAACAGGCTGAGCAGCAACAGGATGCGCGCAGAGCGCTTGTCGCCTGCGAAGTAGCCGGCCGTGTAGGTCAGGATCAGCGCGCCGATCCCGGTGACCAGCAGGGCAAAGACCAGCCCCAGCCCGTCCAGCCGAAACGCGATCTCGATGCCCAGCGGTTCGATCCAGGGCCGCACCCAGCTCAGCGTCGCGCCGTCGGCGACGACGCCCAGGAACTGACAGAACCAGACGAACGCCAGCGCCGAGACGACGGCCGGCAGAAAAACGATCCTGCGCACCAGGTCCGGGTAGCGGTCCAGCACGTGGCGCACCGGCTGGTATGGCCATTCCGCCGCGCCCACCGGCCAGGGCGCCGCCGCGATGGCACCGCCCAGCGCGCCTCTGCCCGCACCCGCGCTGGATGCGGTCTCGGCAGCGGCGGCGGTCGCGGCGGTCTGGGGATCGCTGTCCTGCATCGGTGCTCCGGTGCGGCGGCGGGGGATCGGGCGGACGGGCGGGCGGGGGATCACCATAGCGGCCTTTGCGGCTCAGGGAACCCTGGGGGCGCACGGCACTTAGCCGCCATACCTCATTTACGCGACACGTGCGCCCCAACCGGGATCGGCACCCGCCGCCGGGCGGGACCCGCGGCACGGCCCGCAGGGCGCGCTACGCCGTCGGCGCGATCAGGCCAGCGCCTTCTGACCCATGGCCAGGAACTTGCGCCGCCGGTCGGCGCGCAGGTCGGCCGGCGCCAGGCCGTCCAACTCGGCCAGCAGCGCCGCCACCGCATCGCCGACGGCCGCCATCGCCTGCTCGCGCCCGCGGTGCGCCCCGCCCACCGGCTCGCCTACCACGCGGTCCACCACGCCCAGCTTCTCCAGATCCTGCGCCGTCAGCCGCAGCGCCTGCGCCGCCTCGCGCATCTTCTCGGCGTTCTTCCACAGGATCGAGGCGCAGCCCTCGGGCGAGATCACCGAGTAGAAGGCGTGCTCCAGCATCGCGATCCGGTTGGCCGTGGCCAGCGCCACCGCCCCGCCCGAACCGCCCTCGCCGATCACCACGCTGACGAACGGCACGCCGAGGGCCAGGCACTTCTCGGTCGCGCGCGCGATCGCCTCGGCCTGGCCCCGCTCCTCGGCCCCCTTGCCGGGATAGGCGCCGGGCGTGTCGACCAGGCTGATCACCGCCAGGCCGAACCGGTCGGCCAGATCCATCAGGCGCACGGCCTTGCGGTACCCCTCGGGCCGGGCCATGCCGAAGTTGCGCTCGATCCGGCTGTGCAGGTCGTGGCCCCGCTCGATGCCGATCACCACGCAGGCCCGGTCGCGAAACCGGGCCAGGCCGCCCACCATGGCGTGGTCTTCGGCAAAGTTCCGGTCGCCCGCCAGGGCCGTGTACTCGGTAAAGAGCGCGCGGACATAATCCAGCGCATGCGGCCGGGCCGGGTGCCGCGCGACCAGCACCTTCTGGTACGGCGTCAGCTGGGCATAGAGATCGGCCAGCATGGTATCGGCCCGCGTCTCCAGCCGGCTGGCCTCGTCCTCGAGATCCATCTCCGGGCTGCGCGCGGCCAGCGCACGCAGCTCGGCCACCTTGCCGGCGAGCTCGGCTACGCCCTTTTCAAAATCCAGGAACTGCTGCTGCATAGGTGGCGACATGGCCCATCCGCGCGCCGGGCGCAAGATCGCCAGGCACACACGCCCGCGCGCCCATCCACACGGGCGGACTGCCCCGAGACCCGGCTGTTACGGCCGAGCTGCGGGCCCCAATGCGGCCCCCAATGCGGCCCCCGATGCAGCGCCCGATGCCGCGATTGGGCAAACCGGGGCGTGGGCCGGTGGGCGGGCCGGCGAGGCGCCACGGCGCAGCCGTCGCGCCAGCCGGGGCGACCGACCGCCCGCGCCGTGCTAGATCTGTCGCCATTGCACTGCGTCCACGACAGGGCGCCGGATTTGGAGAACGGTCCCATGACCCCGAACGACGGACCCCAACTGGCGCAGGCCGGCGATCCCGACCGGCCGCCCCCGCCCGACGCAAACCGCTTTCCGCTCGCCAACGTGCGGACCGGCAGCGCGGACAAGCGCGACCGCGAGATCCTCGACGTTCTCTGGGCGGTCGCCGAGTACAAGATCTACAAGACCGCCCGGGGCATCAGCCCGCATTTTGCCGACGACGACGGCGACGCGGCGACGCAGCGTCAGCATTATCTCGCCCTCGGCCGCGAGCTGGCCGAGATGAACCACCTCATCCAGCTCGTCGCCCCGCCCTATGTCAAATGGCTGTTCCGCCGGTTGGGCGTCGAGATCGCGCAGCTCACCTATTACGAGCGCGAGATGGCGCGCGGCATCGCCCAGGCGCTGGAGGGCGACCCCGAGCAGGGCCGCGCCACGCTGACGGCCCTCGCCCGCCGGGTGGAGCGCAGGATCGAGAACCGCGGCCGTGTGATGTACTTCGCCGTCACCGTCGTCGTCTCCAGCCTGATCATGGCAGGCGGGGTGGCCTTGCTCGAGGACCAAGCCAACATCGACTGGCAGCAGATCGGCATCGCCACCGTTATGGGCGCGCTCGGGGCGCTGTTCTCCGCCGCGGCAGGGCTCAAGGCGATGAAGATCGACACAGCCTCGACCACGCTGATGAGCTGGATCTACGGCGCCCAGCGCATGCTGGTGGGCGTGCTGGGCGCGGTGGTGCTGTACTTCGCCCTACGCGCCGGGTTCTTCGAAGGGATCGTCCCCACGGCCGTCGACGGCAGCGGCACGGTCGATGCCGACAAGCTCGCCTTCCTCAGCATCCTCGCCGGCTTCAGCGAGCGTTTGGTGCCCAACCTGCTGGACCGCGAGAGCGATGCCGCCACGTCCGACCGCGACCCGCCCGCGCGCGACGGCCCATCGCCCGCCGGCGATGGGACGCGCACCCAGGTTGAGGGGCAGTGAGGCCCGACGACCGGCGCCGGCACCGGCCCCGCACGCCTTCAGGTCGCGATCAGCCCGCGATCAACTCGGCCTGCTTCACGATCACCTCGGCCTGGCGGATCGAGGCGATGTCGATCAGCCGCCCGTCCAGCGTGACGGCGCCCGCGCCCGAGGCCTGGGCCTCCTCCATCGCCGCCAGGATGCGCCGCGCCTTGGTCACCGCGGCGTCGGAGGGTGTGAAGATCTCGTTGGCCAGCGCGATCTGGCTGGGGTGGATCGCCCACTTGCCCACCATGCCCAGCACGGCCGAGCGGCGACCCTGGGCGCGGAACCCCTCGGGGTCCGAGAAATCGCCGAACGGCCCGTCCACCGGCAGCACCCCGTGCGTGCGGCAGGCCGCCACGATCGCCGTCTGCACCATGTGCCACGGATCGGCCAGCTGGCGCGGCCGCGGCGCATCGCCGTCGACATCCGGCAGCATGTAATAGTCCGACTGCGTGCCGCCGATCCCGGTCGTCGCCATGCCCATGGACGCGGCATAGTCCGCCGCGCCGAAGCTCATCGCCTGCAGGCGGGGCGAGGCGGCGGCGATCTCCTCGACATGCGCAAAGCCCGCGGCAGTCTCGATGATCACCTCCAGGCCCAGGCGCTTTTTGCGCCGCACCTGCGCCTCCAACGCGCTGATCATGGCGTCGACGGCGTAGACGTCGCCCGCGCGCCCCGCCTTGGGGATCATGATCAGGTCCAGCCGCTCGCCGCCCTGCTCGATCAGATCCACCAGGTCGCGCACCCAGTACTGGGTATCCAGCCCGTTGATCCGCACCGACACGGTCTTGGTGCCGAAATCCAGGGTATTCAGCGCCTGGATGATGTTGGCGCGGGCGGTTTCTTTGTCGGCCGGGGCGACCGAGTCCTCCAAGTCCAGGTTCAGCACGTCCGCCTCGCTGGTCGCCATCTTCTCGAACAGCTGCGGCCGCGAGCCGGGGCCGAAGAGCTGGCAGCGGTTCGGCCGGGCGACCGGCGCAGGCTGGGGCAGAAAGCTCATCGGCGGCGTCCTTTCCATCGGGGAGCGCGGCCGCCGGGTCATGCCCGGTCCAAAGCCGCGGCGTTCGCGCAAGAATCTTGCGCCGTCTTTGGCCCCCGCGGCGCGCCGCGTCAATGCCCGCCGCACCTGGGTGCGGCCCCGGCTTGCCGCGCCTGGACGCAGCCCTGCACAGGCGCGCCGCCAGGGGCCGCGACGCGCGGGCGTTCACCGCCCTGCCCCGGGCCACGCCCCCCGCGCCGCGCGCCACCTGGGCCCCGGGACGGCACGCGAGGCGCCCGGCGGTGGGGCGCGCACCTTGACCGGCCGCCCGGGCGCTTCTAGGTCGCCCCGATGCGCCGAAGCATCCTCATCCACCCCGACCCGCGCCTCAAGAAGGTGTGCGACCCCGTGGCCGAGGTCGACGACGGGGTACGCACGCTGATGAACGACATGCTCGAGACGATGTACGCCGCCCCCGGCATCGGCCTCGCCGCCCCGCAGGTCGGCGTCAACGCCCGGGTCGTCGTGCTGGATTGCGCCCCGCGCGAGCCGCTGCCCGACGGCACGACCGCCCCGCCCCGCCCGTTGATGATGGCCAACCCCGAGATCCTGTGGACGTCCGAGACCGAGGCGACCTACGAGGAAGGCTGCCTGTCGATCCCCGACTACTACGCGCCCGTGCCCCGGCCCGAGGCGGTCGAGGTGCGGTGGCTCGACGACCGAGGCGTCGCCCACGTGGAGCGGTTCGAAGGCATCTGGGCGGTCTGCGTCCAGCACGAAATCGACCACCTGAACGGCAAGCTGTTCATCGACATGCTGGGCCCCATGCGCCGCCGCCTGGTGACCGAGAAGATGAAAAAGCTCAAGCGCGAGCGCGCCCGCCGCATCGAACAGGACAGCCTCTAGCCGCCCGCGGTCGCACCCCGGGCGGCGCCAGTTGGAGCAGGCCCGCGGGGCAGCCGCCAGTCCGTCCTATCGCTCGTCCCCCGGGACCCGACCCCGCCCGTAGGAGGCCGCACCATGCGCGTCGTGTTCATGGGCACCCCTGCCTTCGCCGTCCCGGTGCTCGAGGCCGTGGTCGCGGCCGGGCACACGGTGCCGGCGGTCTATACCCAGCCGCCGCGCCCGGCCGGCCGGGGCAAGCGGCCGCGCCCCTCGCCGGTGGCCCAGGCGGCCGCGGCCCACGGGGTCGCAGTGCGCGCGCCCGGACGGTTCCGCGACCCAGGTGTGGTCGAGGATTTCGCCGCCCTCGCGCCCGACATCGCGGTGGTGGTGGCCTATGGCCAGATGCTGCCCCAGGCGGCGCTGGACGTGCCGCGGCTGGGGTGCCTCAATGCCCACGCCTCGCTGCTGCCGCGCTGGCGCGGGGCGGCGCCGATCCAGCGCGCCGTGATGGCCGGGGACACCCAGACCGGGGTCTGCGTGATGCGCATGGAGGCCGGGCTCGACACCGGGCCGGTGCTGGCCCGCGCGGCCGTCCCGATCCGGCCCGCGGACACCGCCGGAGGGCTGCACGACGCCCTGTCCGCGCTGTCCGCGCGCCTGATGGTGGATGTCCTAGCCCGCCTCGCCGCAGGCCCCGTGCCGGCCGAACCGCAGCCCGCGGCCGGGGTAACCTATGCCGCCAAGATCGAGAAGGCCGAGGCGCGGATCGACTGGGCCCGCCCCGCCGCGGCGGTATCGGCGCACATCCGCGGGCTGAGCCCCTTCCCCGGCGCCTGGTGCGCGGTAGCGGGCGAGCGGGTCAAGGTCCTGATGGCCGAGGTTGCCGACGCCGCCACGACCCCCAGCGCCCCGCCCGGCACGGTGCTGGACGCGGCCCTGACGGTGGCATGCGGCACGGGTGCGGTGCGGCTGACCCGCCTGCAACGCGCCGGGCGCGGCCCCCAGGACGCCGCCACCCTGCTGCGCGGCTTCGCGATCCCCCCCGGGACCACCATCACCTGACGCCCCGGGCGGTGCGTTCCAGGCACTCATAGGCAGCGCCCACCCATTGGCAGCCAGCGCGATGCGCGGGTGACAGGGCGCGGGTGGCGATGCGCGGGTGGCGATGCGCGAGTGGCGGGGGCGGGTGGCTGGTTGCGGGTGGTGGGGCGGGGGAAAGAAAGCCCCCCCGGCGCCGGCCCCGCCCCCCCCGCCCAGGCGCGGGCCCCCCCCCCCCGCACCCCGG
>JBCCMW010000249.1:0-6482 GCA_039026175.1 Pseudomonadota bacterium | reverse complement strand
GTTCGCGGAACCACAGGGGCCTCAGCTGGGCGTGGATGTCGGTGACGTGGATCAGCGTCACGTTGCCCAGCGGCGCCATGTCGATCAGGCCGTCTTCGCTGAACTGCTGCGCCCGGGCCCGCCGCGCCAGCGTGCCGGTGCCAACCAGGGCCGAGGTGGCGAGGGCGGCTTGCACGAAATCGCGGCGAGAGATCATCGGTCGCTTCTCTCCTGTTCGGCTGCAGCGGGCCGCAGCCGTCCGGTCGCGGCCCGCCGGGGCGCGCCGTCTGTGGGTGCATCGTGCCGCCTCGGCGGCGGCGTGGTGGCGGGGACCCTGGCGGGGACCCTGGCGGGGGGTCCCCGCGATCATCAGTTCCGGACCGACGGCGTTTCGATCGAGAGGCCCGAGCCGCGGTGGGCGAGGTACGCCTCCAGCGCGACGAACTCGTCCGATCCGCGCTTGTAGGGCGTGGCCCGGATGTTCTTCATGCAGCCCGAAAAGCGGCGGTGGAGCGACCCCAGCCCCGACCATTTGAAGCGGTAGGTCGGAAAGCCGTTGATATTGCCCTGCGACAGGTGATCGGCCCGGATCATCTGGCCGTAGTTGTCCTCGTGGCACTGGTTGCAGGCCATGTCGAGCTGGCCGACGCGGGTGTAGTACAGGTCTTCGCCGCGCTCGATCCACGCCGCCATCGGCCCGTCGGTCTGCACCGTCATGGGCATCCCGCGCGACTGCAGGCCGATCAGCGCGGTCATGGCGAGCATTTCTTCGCTCTCCCACTTCCACGGCTCGGCCCCGGCGTGCGCCTGCAGCGACCAGTTGATCCAATGCTCCAGCGACCAGGGCTGGCCGGCGTCGGCGTTCCACTTGGGCATGTTGGCGCGCAGGCCCGCCATGCTCTCCACATCGCCGTGGCAGCCGGCGCAGCTTTGGTTGGCCGACCCCATCGGCGTCTCCCAGAGCTCGAGGGCATAGTCCACGGCGACCATCCCCGGGTTCTCGAAATCGTCGGCTTCCAGCGCCTGCGTTTCGTCCGAGCGGAAGCGCCAGCCCGAGTAAAGGGTGTCCAGCGGGTGGTCGCCATCGGTCTTGACTTCGGTCACCAGCACCTGGCCGTCGATCACCAGGTCGTCTTCGTCCGGTCCCGGACCGGCGATCGCGGCACCCGCCGCGACCACCATCCCTGCCACAGCCACGGCGGCCTTCTGCATGACGTTCCTCCGAGCTTTTGTGTCTGCTTGCTTGTGGGCTTGCTGCGCTCGTTTCCCGTCAGGCGACCGCGATCTGCTTCTCTTCGGTGTAGACCGAGCCGTCGTCGTCGACCCACTCGAACGCCACGGTGCCGCTCTCGGGCACGATCATGTCGAAGCTGAAGTAGGGGTTGGCGCTAACGGCCGGCTCGATCTCGGCGTCGAACACGACCTCGCCGTTAAAGCGCACGGTGAAGTGGTTGATGATCCGCTGCGGGATCAGCTCGCCGGTCTTCTTGTCCTTGCGCTGGCCCGACTCCATCGGGTGGCTGATCAGCGTTTTGATGGTGATGGTGTCGCCGGCCGACGCCTTTTTCGGGACGCGGACGCGGGGGCGTACTTTTGCCATGGTCTGTCTCCTTGTCCTGCCCCGGATCAGCCGCCGCAGCCGCCGATGGTCACCTTCACGGTCTTCGAGACCATGGTGAACGCGCCGTCGTTCAGCTCGGCGACGGCGATCACCTCCTGCGTGGCGGCCAGCCGGATGCGGGTGGCCGCCGAACGCGCTGGGCTGAGCCGGCCGAAGCGGAAGGTGGCCACACCCGGGTTCGGGTTGCCGTCGGCCAGCAGCATGATCCTCTTCGCCTCGGCCGAGGCCACGTCGACCGGCACGGTCGAGCCGTTCTCGGCGATCTCGGGCGTGTTCAGCTCGATGCCGCCCAAGGCCGGCTCGACCCCGCCCGTAAAGGCCAGGATGGCCTCCTTGGTGCGGTCGGCCAGCGACAGGGCGCCCGCCGGCACCGCCGCCAGCGCGGCGGCAGCGCCAAGGCCCAGGCGGCCGAAGTCGCGTCTTGTCAGATGCATAGATCCCTCCATCACCCGTCCCACGGGCTCACTCGGTCAGCGTCATCAGATAGGCGACCAGATCCTCGACCTGCTGGGCCGACAGAATCGTCTTGCCATCGAACTTATCGAGCGGGCGGTTGTAGCCGGACGCGCGATAGAAGGCGGGCATGATCGTGTGCTCGCCGAACACCATTTTGGAATTCACCACGATCGCGCGCAGCTCGGAGGCCGACCAGCGGCTGCCCACACCGTCCAGCACCGGGCCGACTTCGCCGTGGAACAGTTCCTCGCCGTCGAAGTCCGCATTGGCATGGCAGGCCAGACAGTTGCCGAGCTTGCGGTCCGAGAAGGCCGCGCGGCCGCGCTGAGCGTCACCCGCTTCGGCCGTCAGCGGCTGGTCCACCGCATAGTCCGAAAAGACGACCTTGTCCGGTTCGACATCCGCCGTCGCGCCATAGGCGAGCGGCACCAGAAGAATGGCTGTGGCGAGGGTTCTGGGACCCTGCATGGCGACCTCCCGTGTGTCTTTTCGTTATGCGAAGGACCATGTCACCCAATGATCAGCGAGGCAACAACAAATTCGGATTTTCGCATATGAAGGCCGCTAACGCGCGGATATTCCAAGCCTATGTCGGCGTCGGGCGCGCGGCGATAGGCCGTTCGCGAAGGGTCGGCCGGCGTGGGAGGCGCCAGGCGCGCATACCGCCCCCGCGCGCCTTTCAAGGCTAGAGCCGACCCTCGGCACGCAGCCGCATGATGTTGCGGGCGTGGAACTTCTGGAAATGCTCGTCGCCCTCGTACCCCTTGAGATGGACCCAGCGGAACATGTCGAGCGTGGTCCACTTGCCAAAGGCGCCGGGCATGGTCTGGACCGCGGCCTCGGCCACCGTCGCCGCGCCGTCTGCGACGTCAGGCAGGAAGATCACCGTCGGCGTGAATGCCACGCCCCAACGCCGGATCGCCTCGCGCTCGGTCATGATCCTGCCGTCCAGGTCAGTGACTTCCTCGTCGCCGAACATGTTGTACTGCACCACAGTAAAGTGTGCGGTGATAAAGGCGCGCACCTCTGGGTCCGACAGCACCTCGTCGTGCAGTTTCTTGCAGTAGATGCAGCCCTGCTGCTCGACGATGATCGCCAACCGCTTACCCTGTGCCGTGGCCTCCTGCAGATCCTCGGCGACGTCCTTGAAGGTGACGGCGAACCAGTCCTGGGTCGCGATGCCCTCCTGCGCGGCGGCGGGCAGGGCCGAGGCGGCCAGTACCAGCAGCGCGGCGGCCAAGCGGTGTAGGGCGGTCATGCGATCCTCCTGCCGTGCGCCGCGCTCATCCCGTCACGGGGACGTAAGGGATCATCCAGGCGGCGATGTCGTTGATCGAGTTGGTGATGAACAGGATGCCGGTAACCACCAGGGCGGCGCCCACCCCGCGCTCGACCAGCGCCATCTGCCGGCGCATCCCGCGCATCAGCGCGATGAACGGGCCAGCGAAGGCGGCGGCGGCGATAAAAGGAACGGCGATCCCGGCGGCATAGGCGGCCAGCAGCAGCGCACCCTGGCCGGCCGTCTGCTGAGCGCCGGCGGTGAACAGGATGGTGGCCAGCACCGGGCCCACGCAGGGTGTCCAGCCGAACCCAAAGGCGAGGCCGACCAGATAGGCGCCGAACAGCCCGGTTGGGCGGCGCTGCACCTCGGCCTGTGCCCGCCGATACAAGATCGGAATCCGAAGGATGCCCAGAAAGTGCAGCCCGAACGCCAAGATCACCCCGCCCGCGATCCATCGCATCACGTCGTAGTGGTGCGCGATCGTTTGGCCGATCAGGCTGGCCGAGGCGCCGAGGGCGACGAAGATCGTCGCAAAGCCCAGCGCGAACACCGCCGCCGTCACCACGATCCGCCAGCGCCGGCCCGCGTTTTGGCCCGCGTTTTGGCCCGCGCTTTGGCCCGTGTTGTCGCCCGTGCTGTCGCGCCTGTCGGTCAGTTCGTCCAGGCTGACGCCGGCGAGGAAGCACAGATAGGGTGGCACGATGGGCAGGATGCAGGGCGAGGCGAACGACGCCAGCCCCGCCGCCGCGGCACCCGCAAAGCCGATCGCGAACGGATCGACCATCAGCCATTGCCCTCCCAGTATTCTTATATTAAGTTTTTAATATGTGTTTTCATGGAACGGGTCAATGCCGGCTTTTTTCGATACATGGGCCGGGACCCGCCAGGCGCTCGCCGCCTTGCTCCTCGCGCTGCTGATGCCCGCCGCCGCAGCGGCCGACACGCCCACCGAGGCAGCGGCCGACACGCCCACCGAGGCGGCGGCCGACACGCCCACCGAGGCGGCGGCCGACACGCCCACCGAGGCGGCCGCGGGCGTGCCTGGCAAAGGCGTGCGGCTGTTGATGCTGGACCAGGCGTGGTGCGCCTGGTGCGAGCGCTGGGACGCGGAGATCGCGCCGGCCTATCCGCTGACCAGCGAGGGCCGCGCAGCACCGCTCGTGCGCCACGACATCTGGGACCCGCTGCCCGAGGGCGTCCGTCTGGCGCGACCCGCGCGCTATACGCCCACCTTCGTCCTGCTCTGCGGCGGGCGCGAACTGGGGCGGATCGAGGGTTATCCGGGCGACGATTTCTTCTGGGGTCTGCTCTCGCGCCTGTTGCAGGAGCACGGGCTGCAGCCCGGCGCCGCGTCCGCAGAAACAACCGGCGCCCGCTGCAATGCACAATCATGACAACGGCACACTAAAAAGGTACGGCATAACGGTGGTCGGAATCGCGCTGCCCGTCTGCCAGATGCCGGCGGAAGAAGCGCTTGCCCAGGGGTGCACCGCCATGAGCCTGCCGCGGCTGGACGAGAGCCTGAGCGACGACGAGGTCGACCGCATGATGGCCAACGCCACGCGGGCGACCGAGTTTCTCAAGGCGCTGGCACACGAGGGGCGGCTGATGATCCTGTGCCACCTTGCCTCGGGCGAACGGTCGGTCACCGAGCTCGAGCAGCTTCTCGCCCAGCGCCAGGCCGCGGTCTCGCAGCAGCTCTCGCGCCTGCGGTTGGAGGGGCTGGTCAAAGGCCGGCGCCAGGGCAAGACGATCTACTACCGCCTAGCCGACGAGCGCACCCGCGCGATGCTGGAAGTCGTCTACGACCTGTTCTGCAAGGACGACAGCGCGGATCTGCCCAAGGCCGACTGACGCTGCCAGAACCGTCGATGCCGCCGGCGCACCGCCCTTCGTTGCATTCTTTGCGGTCAGTTGCCTAAACTCGCTGCAGGGATCGCGTTCGGAGCGCTACCCAATGGATGTCGACGGCGTGTTGATTGCCTGCGCGGCGGGCCTGATCGGCGGCACGGTCCTGGGACTGGCCGCGCGGCTCGGGCGTTTCTGCATGATGGCCTCGATCGAAGACGCGGTGTACGGCGACGACGGCGACGGGCTGCGGGTGCTGTCCATCGGTGCCGCCACCGCCATAGCGGCCACTGCGCTGCTCGCCGCCGCCGGATGGCTGGTGCCCGAGAGCACGATCTACCTGCGCCGGGACTGGTCGCCTGCGGCCTCGGTGCTGGGCGGGCTGATGTTCGGCTATGGCATGGCGCAGGTCGGCACCTGCGGCTACGGGATGCTGGCGCGCATCGGCGGCGGCGATCTGCGATCGCTGGTCATGGCGGTGATCATCGGGATATCGGCGTATGCGGCCTCGCTCGGGCCGTTGGCGCCGCTTACGGCGGCGATCCACCACCCCGCGATCTCGGTCGATCGGGCGGCGACCCTGCCTGCGCTGTTGGCCGGGCCCATGGACCTGCCCGAATGGGCGGTCGGCGTAGCGGTGGCGCTGGCGCTGCTGGTCGCAGCGCTCGGCGGCGGCCTGCCCCCGGCGCGGCGCGCGTTCTGGGCCGTCGCGGTCGGGCTGACCATCGCCGGGGCCTGGGTGGCGACCACGCTGGCGGGCAGCATTGGCTTCGACGCCGTCGCGGTGCAGGGCTTCAGCTTCGTCTTCCCGCTGGGCGATACGGTCGCGGTGTCGATGACCGGCAGCCTGGCCGCGGTGCCGAGCTTCGGGGTGACGGCGGTGATGGGCGTGGTGCTGGGCGCCGCCGTCGCCGCTAGGCTGACCGGCGAGGTGCGCTGGGAGGCCTGCGATGACGCGCGCGAACTGCGGCGCCAGATGCTGGGTGCGGCGATGATGGGCGTGGGCGGTATCATCGCGGTCGGCTGCACCGTGGGCCAGGGGCTGTCGGCGCTCTCGGTCCTCAGCCTCAGCGCCCCGGTCACCATCGCCGCCATCTCCGCGGGCGCGCGCCTGGGCCTGTTCAGCCTGGTCGAACGCTCGGTCTGACCCGCCGCACGGCCCGCGGCCTGCGTCGTGCCGTGCGCGACCGGCACCTCTGCCGCGTCGACGCGCCCGTCGTCGCCGGCGCTGCGGCTCTGGCTGCCGGGCGTACGCGTGCTGGCGACGGCGCGGGCCGCGACCGCGGCGACGGCGGC
>JBCCMW010000248.1:0-6485 GCA_039026175.1 Pseudomonadota bacterium | reverse complement strand
ATGAGCGCGCGGAATGTCATTGGGGGATCTCCTCCCGGCGGGCCGGATGTGCCGGCATCTCGTTGGCGCGCCCGCCAGCGGCCCCCGGGTCCGGCACCGCGCCGGCGCCCACGGCGGGGCGCGCGGCCGGGCCCGGGCCCAGCGCCGCCGGACGCGGTGTGACGGCAGGCACAGGCGGCCGGCCGGGCGCCACGCAACAGCGCCCCGGCGCCCCTGTCAACGCCGCGCACCGATCGGTCCTGTCATCGTCTGCCGGGCGCCTGGGACGGGCGTCTGGGACGGGCGTCTGGGACGGGCGTCTGGGGCGGGCGTCTGGGATCGGTGCCCGGGCGGCCGCGCGCCCCGCGCGCCCCGGCAGCGACCACGCGCGTCTGCTCACGCCGGCCGGCCGTGCCCGGCACGACCTTTGCAGCATCCCTATCCAAGACGGCCGGCGGCAGCATTGCGCTGGCCGGGTCTTCGGGCCAAAGAGCCGATGGGCGGGCGCGCGGGCGCCTTCCCCGGCCTGCGGGCCACGCGGCGACCGTGTCCCCCGCACGGCGCCCAGGCCCGCCCGGGGCCCCCGCGGCACACACCGCCCGCGCAGCGGTCGGGCGACACGGGAGAGTGTGGATGAAACTGATCGCCGGCAATGCCAACCGACCGCTGGCCGAGGGCATCGCCCGTCGCCTGTCCGCCGCCCGAGGCACACGCATCGCCGTGGCCGACGCCCGGGTCGAGCGCTTCAAGGACGGCGAAGTCTTCGTCGAGATCTACGAGAACGTGCGCGGCGAGGACGCGTTCGTCATCCAACCAACCTCGAGCCCCGCCAACGACAACCTGATGGAATTGCTGATCATCGTCGATGCGCTGCGCCGCGCATCGGCCAGTCGGATCACCGCCGTGTGCCCGTACTTCGGCTATGCGCGGCAAGACCGCAAGACGGCGGCGCGCACGCCGATCAGCGCCAAGCTGGTCGCCAACCTGATGGCCACGGCCGGCGTCGACCGGGTGCTGACGATGGATCTGCACGCCGGCCAGATCCAGGGCTTCTTCGACATTCCGACCGATAACCTCTATGCCGCGCCGGTCTTTGCGCTCGACATCAAGGCGCGCTTTGCCGGGCGCGACGATCTGATGGTGGTCTCGCCCGACGTGGGCGGCGTGGTGCGCGCGCGCGACCTGGCCCGGCGGATGGACGCCTCGCTCTCGGTGGTCGACAAGCGCCGCTCGGGTGCGGGCGAGGTCGAGAGCATGACGGTGATTGGCGATGTCGCAGGCAAGGCCTGCGTGATGATCGACGATATCTGCGACACGGCCGGCACGCTGGTGCGCGCGGCCGAGCTGTTGAAGGAGAACGGCGCCACCGAGGTGCACGCCTATGTGAGCCACGGGGTGTTGTCGGATCCCGCGACCTCGCGCCTGACCGGCTCGGCGCTGGAGGAGCTGGTGATCACCGACACGCTCAAGCCCCGGCCCGACGTGCTGACCTGCGGCAAGATCCGGGTCGTGCCGATGGCGCCGCTGCTGGGTCAGGCGGTGCTGAACGTGTCCGAGGGGACCTCGGTGTCGTCGCTGTTCCAGGAAGAGACGGTAGCGCCGATCTACGAGGGCTATTTCCGCTCGGCGGCTGCCTGAAGCGTCGGGGTCGGGCGGCCCGCCAGGGCACGCGCCGGGGGCCGGCGGCGAGCGCGCGCGCGGGGCTTGCCGGTGCCGGCAAATGCGCGTATTTCCCGCCGCCTGACGCCCGTCGCAATGGCTGCTGCGGCTGGCACTGTTCCGTCTGCGAGGGCGCGCCGATGAAGGCCGACATCCACCCCGACTACCACGTCATCGACGTGCAGATGACCGACGGCAGCATCGTCAAGATGCGCTCGACCTATGGGGCCGAGGGGGACAAGCTGACGCTGGATATCGACCCGTCTGGCCATCCGGCCTGGACCGGCGGCAGCCAGAAGCTGATGGACACCGGCGGCCGCGTCTCGAAATTCAAGAAAAAGTTCGAGGGCTTCGGCTTCTGAAGCGCGACGACGCGCCAGGGCCTGCATTTCGGCCCGGCAGGCGTTCCGCCCCCACCACTGATGTCAAGCATGGCTCTGGGGGCGGGTGACGCCGAATACGCAGCCGCCATCGCCATGGGGCACGGGTCGCTGCAGCCGCGATCCGGTGGTTCGGTCCATGCATCCTGCGTGACGGGCTGCAGCGCGCACCCCGGAGGTCCGCGCACCGGGTGGGGTGCGTGCAACGCTGCGTCGGGCGGCCGGGACGCAAGGCCGTCAGCGGACCGGCTGACAGACCCGCTCGATCCCCGCGAGGGCGGCACAGGCCGCATCGGCGCTGATCTCGCGCCGCCCGTTGACAGCCACGTGATAGCGCCGCTTGCCCGAGACCGTGTCGGATCCTATCGTCACCGCCGCACCTTCCATCACTGCGGTTTCGGAGAGGCTGAGCGAGGCGACGAGGCCAATCGCCTCGCCCTCGCGCTCGAACGACCCCAGCCGCACCCGCCAGGCGGGATCGCCCGGGCTGGGAGGCCGGAAGGGGCTGGGCGTCGGCACCTCGGCCCACAGTGGCGCGTGGGGCGAGGTCGATGGGTCGACCGCCGCGCTGGCCGTGCTGGGCCCGAGTGCTGCGACCACGATCTCGGCCCGGCTGGGCCGACGGTCGGGTCGCGCGATGGGATAGGGCGAGCGCGCGACCAGCACCGTTTCGCGCCGCTGCGTCGGCCGCTTCACTGCCACCCGGCTGGGCGCGCGCCGAAAACCCAGATCCAAGAGCTTCATCGCCTGGCGGTTACGCGATCCGGTCGACCGGCCGCCCAGCACCACGGCGATCACCCGCTCGCTGCCGCGCGCCGCGATGGCGACCAGGTTGTAACCGGCCGCCCGGGTATAGCCGGTCTTCATCCCCTCGGCGCCGCGATAGACCGCCAGCAGCCGGTTCGTGGTGCGCACCCGCTTGCCCGCCGCAAAGTTGCTCTTCTGGCCGAAGACATTGTAGTAGCTGGGGAAATCAAAATACAGATGCCGCGCCAGCAGCGCCATGTCGCGCGCCGTGGACAGGTGGCCGCGCTGGGTCAGCCCGTGCGGGTTCTTGAACGTGGTGCGCGACATGCCCAGCGCACGGGCCTTGTCGGTCATCATCTTGGCGAACTTGGCCTGGCTTCCGCCAATCGTCTCGGCCAGCACCATGGCGGCGTCGTTGGCCGACTTGATCGCGGTCGCGCGGATCATGTGACGGATGGTGACGCGCTGGCCGGGGCGCATGCCCAGCTTCGAGCGCGGCTGACGCGCGGCATGGCGCGAGACCCGCACCTTTTCGTCCAGCGTGATCTGCCCGCGCTCCAGCGCCTCGAACGTCAGGTAAAGTGTCATCATCTTGGTCAACGACGCCGGCTGCTGGCGCCGGTCTGCGCTGTCCTGATAGTAGACGGCGCCGTTGCGCATATCGACCACGATGCCGGCATAGTCGGCCGCCTGGGCCACGCCGGCGCCCGCAAGCCATGCAATGATCGCCAGACAGCCCAGTGCCGCCCGCTGTACCCAGGCCAACGCCGGGCGCCCCCTGCGCCCCGCCGCGGCCAGGCCGTTATCAGCCATGGATCTACCCCGTTCTTGCCCGTCTTGTTGTCTGCCTCAGGCGGCCTTGGGCCGCTCAATCGTTATGCAACGACGGTAACATGCGGAACTTGCCTTGAGAATCCGAAATTGGGCGCGCGGCTTTGGTTTCCAGCAGAAATGCTGACCAGCGCGGCATGGGTTTTACTTTGGCACCGGTCCGCATACTTTCTTGTGCAGCGCAGCATCGATGCTTGACGCACCGCAGCACCATTGCCACTTTCGAACAGCTGGCGGCAGAGGTCGCCACCGCAGATCGCGCGCGCGGGCGCAGAGCGCGCCCATCGAACGAGAGGGAGAGGGACGATGGCAGATGCCAGCACCGCCAAGGCCGAACAGATCGTGGCTGAGGCCCAGAAGGCCGTCGAGCAGAACATGGGCGAGACCGTCGAACGCATGACCAAGGGCTTCGAGGGCGTCGCCAGCTTCAACCAGGACAACCTGGACGCGATGATGGAGAGCACGCGGATCGCCGCCAAGGCGGCCGAGAGCGTGAACCAGCAGATGGTCGCCTACTCGAAGCGCTCCTACGAGGAGAGCATTGCCGCAGCCAAGGACATCGCCGGCGCCAAGTCGGCCGTCGAGCTGGTCGAGAAGCAGGCGAGTTTTGCCAAGGCGGCGATGGAGACGCTGTTCGCCGAGGCCAGCAAGATGAACGACACGCTATCGGCCGCCACCAAGGAGGCCTCGGCGCCGCTGACCGCGCGGCTGCACGCCGGCGTGGACTTTGCCAAGTCGCTGACGGCCTGAACCTGGGGGGCCGGTTGAGGGGGCGGCTGGGCGGGCACCGTGCGTGCCCGCCCAGCCCCACGAACGCACCAGCCCGGGGCCGCCCGTCCGGCCCCGCTACCAACCGTCAGGACCCGGTCGCACGGCCGTGGCTGCTTAGGCTTCTCGCAACGGTTTCGTGTGCAGAAGACCCGCAGTCGCTGCCCGGTGCAGCGCGCGCTGGCCGCCGCGTCGACGCATCGCCATAGACGTGCGTACAGGCTGGCGGCGGGGGGAAGACGGGTGATCCGGCACCCGGCCGGAACGGCAGCCAACGGTGTCGCCTGCCGCCCTTTTCCTCCGCATGCGCGCTCATATATCGTGGCGCTGACGGTGAGACGCGAAGGGGCCGATCATGGTTCTGGACTTCGAGATGGGAGCGCTGGACCCCGCCGCCGCACTGCGTGCCGGCGGCAGCGCGGTCCCACCCTCGACGTCCGCGCAAGCCGTAGCGCGGCCCGTGGGGCGGCCCGTGGCGCCGCTAGCCGTACAGGCTATGGCGGACAGGGACGATGACAAGCGCGATCAGAACGACGGTGATGTCGTCACCAAGACGCGGCCGACGACCAAAAAACCGCCGCTCTACCGCGTGCTGATGCTGAACGACGACTACACGCCGATGGAGTTTGTCGTCTACGTTCTGCAACGTTTCTTCAACATGGATCATGCCCGCGCGGTGGAGACCATGCTGACGGTGCACAACAAGGGGCTGGCGATCGTCGGCGTCTATCCGTTCGAGGTGGCCGAGACCAAGGTCACCCAGGTGATGGACTGCGCGCGCTCGAACCAGCACCCGCTGCAGTGCACGATGGAAAAGGAGTGAGGCGCCCGGCCGCCTCCGCCGTCTCGACGCGCCACCGACCGCCATTCGTCGATGCGCCGCCGCATAACCGGCCGCGCCGCGCGGCTGAGCATTGCGCTCACGCGCCTGCCTTCGGCGTGGGCAGAACCCCCGCGCAACCGGCACCTTCGGACGTGCGACCGAAGACCTGCCATCGCGATGCCGAAATTCGCTTGATCACTGCATCTGACACGCCAACCTATATCGGACCGGGGCCCGCGTTTTGCGCCCTGGCTGGACAGACGGCCGGTGGGCCAAGGAGACGGGCATGCCCTCACTGACCCAAACGCTGGAAGAGGCTATCCACCGGGCCATCGGCCTGGCGAATGCGCGCCGGCACGAGCTGGCGACGCTGGAGCACCTCCTCCTGGCGCTGGTGGACGAGCCGGACGCAGCCCGCGTGATGCGTGCCTGTTCGGTCGATCTGAACGAGCTTCGGACGACGCTGACCCGCTTCGTGGACAACGACCTCGAAACCCTGGTGTTCGAGGGTGAGGGCAGCGAGGCCGCGCCGTCCACCGGGTTCCAGCGCGTCATCCAGCGCGCCGCCATCCACGTCCAGTCCTCGGGCCGCTCGGAGGTGACCGGCGCCAACGTTCTGGTCGCGATCTTCAACGAGCGCGAGAGCCACGCCGCCTTCTTCCTGCAGGAGCAGGACATGACCCGCTACGATGCGGTCAACTATCTGTCCCACGGCGTGGCCAAGGACCCGGCCTTCGGCGAACAGCGCGCCGTCCGCGGCGCGGAGGAGCAGGAGGAGGAGACGGTCTCGCCCCGTTCGAGCCAGAAGGACGAAAAGAACGACGACAGCGCGCTCGGCAAGTTTTGCGTCGACCTCAATGCCAAGGCGCGCCGCGGCGGGGTCGACCCGCTGATCGGCCGCGAAGACGAGGTCGAGCGCTGCATCCAGGTGCTGTGCCGGCGGCGCAAGAACAACCCGCTGTTGGTCGGCGACCCGGGCGTCGGCAAGACGGCCATTGCCGAGGGACTGGCGAAGAAGATCATCGAGGACGAGGTGCCCGCGGTCCTGTCGGGCGCGACCATCTACTCGTTGGACATGGGTGCGCTGCTGGCCGGCACGCGCTACCGCGGCGACTTCGAAGAGCGGCTGAAGGGCGTCGTCAAGGAGCTGGAGGACCACCCGGACGCGATCCTGTTCATCGACGAGATCCACACCGTGATCGGCGCCGGCGCCACCACGGGCGGGGCGATGGACGCATCGAACCTGCTGAAGCCTGCGCTGCAGTCGGGCTCGCTGCGCTGCATGGGCTCGACCACCT
>JBCCMW010000247.1:0-6491 GCA_039026175.1 Pseudomonadota bacterium | reverse complement strand
GCAGAGCCGCGTGCGATAGGCGCCCTCGTCCGCTGTCGGCCCCGCCTCCAGGCTCGCCAGGGCCCGCTCGAACCCATAGGTCGAGGGGGTGCCGTGTACCCCGTATGTCATGCCGTCGCCCGGGCGGATCCGTCGCGACGCCAGCAGCGCCTCGTAGGTCGGGAACAGGATGGTCGAGGCGTTGTAGATCGGCGGGTTGACGGTGCCCGCGTGCGAGGCTGGATCGCGGCCGCCAATCACGGCCCGGGTGGCATCTTTCATGGTCGCTCTCTGCAGCGGGCGCGCCCGGAGGCGCGGGAGGAGTGGCACCGAATGGCGGCACCGGAGGGGCGGCACCGGATGGGCGGCACCGGGTTGGCGCCGTTGCGACGCCGTGGGACGGGCGCCGGTGGCGGCAGGACCGTGCCGACAGGCCGCGCTGTCGGGACGACGCTCAAGACGGCCGAACCCGCCGCCGACGATCGCGTGGCCGACGATCGCGCGGGCGACGATCGCGCGGGCGACGATCGCGCGGGCGACGATCGCGCGGGCGACGATCGCGCGGGCGACGGGGCCGGCCGATGGCGAGAATGGCGCAACGCGGGCGCCCGGCCAGCCCCGAGCGGCCCACAGCGTGTCATGACAGGAGGCGCGTACGCGTGCCGGGCGACGGGAGGCGCGTACGCGCGCTGCGCGACGGGGGGCGCGAACGCGCCGGGGCGATGCTCGCGGCAACGCACCGCCGGTGCTGGAACGGTGCCGATAGGCGCCGCCAGCCGTTAACCATGGGGTAGGCGCGCGCCCCCGCGCAGGGTGATGCGGAATTGCGCAGCTTGATCGCCCCTGCGGCAACTCGTGCTGAGGTGCGGAATGAGCGCGGCGATCTGCCCTTGAAATGGGCAGAAAGGCGCCGCCTTTCGCTTGACGCCTCCTAATCGCTCTGCTCACTGTCCCTCGCAGGTGGGGCGGCCCGGGGGGCAGCGGCAGATGCCGTTAACGCTCAACCAGTTCGACCCACGACGGCCCACGCCGCAACGAGCGTGGCCGAACCAGACAGGAAGAGGTTGGAGATGAAGACTTCCGTTTTCCTCGGCGCGGTAGCCGTGGCCGCCCTCGCGGCCGGCAGCGCCAGCGCCCAGTCGACGCTGGATACGATCAAGGAGCGCGGCAGCCTGAACTGCGGCGTCTCGACCGGCCTGGCCGGCTTTGCTTTCACCGACGACAGCGGTGAGTGGGACGGCTTCGACGTCGTCGTGTGCCGTGCCGTCGCGGCGGCGGTGCTGGGCGACCCGTCGGCGGTGGAGTTCACCCCGACCACCGGTAAGACGCGCTTTACCGCCCTCGCGTCGGGCGAGGTCGACATGCTGGCCCGCAACACGACGTGGACCTTCACCCGCGACGTCGATCTGA
Organism: Pseudomonadota bacterium; assembly: GCA_039026175.1. Taxonomy (GTDB): domain Bacteria; phylum Pseudomonadota; class Alphaproteobacteria; order Rhodobacterales; family Rhodobacteraceae; genus Thermohalobaculum. Next base: position 5,102 of record JBCCMW010000247.1, on the reverse strand, counting down.
AATTCACCTTCGTCGGTGTGAACTACTACGACGGTCAGGGCTTCATGGTGCCCGCGGGCCTGGGCGTTTCGTCGGCGATGGAGCTCGACGGCGCGACCGTCTGCATCCAGACCGGCACCACGACCGAGCTGAACCTGGCCGACTTCTTCCGTGTCAACAACATGGAGTACGAGCCGGTTCCGATCGAGACCAACGCCGAGGCGCAGGCCAAGTACCTGGCCGGTGCGTGCGACGTGTACACCACCGACGCGTCGGGCCTGGCCGCGACCCGTGCGACCTTCGAGGATCCGGCGGGTCACGTGATCCTGCCCGAGATCGTGTCGAAGGAGCCGCTGGGCCCGCTGGTCCGCCACGGCGACGACGTGTGGGGCGACGTGGTGCGCTGGACCCTGTACGCGCTGATCGCGGCCGAGGAGTACGGCATCACCTCGGAGAACCTGTCCGAGCTGGCCGCCGGCCCGACCGACAACCCCGAGATCAATCGTCTGCTGGGCACCGAGGGTGACCTGGGAGCCAAGCTCGGCCTCGAGGCCGACTGGGCCGTCAAGGTGCTGTCGGTCGGTGGCAACTATGGCGAGGTCTTCGCGGCGCACATCGGCACCGAGACGCCGATTAACCTGGCCCGAGGGTTGAACGCCCAGTGGACCGAGGGCGGTCTTCTCTACGCCCCGCCGTTCCGCTGATCGCGGTGTGAGATCGGGCGCTGCCGAACATCGGCGGCGCCCTTTTTCTGTGTGCCTCGCGCTCGGCCCGGGCGCGCGATGTCGCCGCCCGCCCGGTAGCACGCCCGGGCGCCCGCCCGGTCGCACGCCCGGGCGTCCGCCCGGTCGCTTGCCCGGTCGCTTGCCTGGCCGGTCGCACGCCAGGCGGGATGCACGGGCGGCGCACACGGGCGGCGCACACGGGCGGCGCACACGCAAATGGCATACGGGGCACCGGATGACAGCGCCCGGACCCCAGATCGGCCACGTGGCACGAGGCTTGCCTCGTCGCAAACAGACGGGCGTTACAGCCCGCCCGACGACGGGCGAAAACCGGCGCCGACAGAACGTTAACAGGGACGAGCCATGACCGCGATCGATGCGCCCAAGCAGATGACGTTCCGCATCGATATGCTGTGGAGCGACAGTCGATACCGCTCCAGCTTCCTGCAGATCATTGCGCTCTTCATCACCATCACGGCGCTGTTCCTGATCGTGGTCAACGTCAAGGAAAACCTGGCGGCGCTGGGCAAGACCTTCGGCTTCGGCTTTATGGCCGAGCCTGCGTCGTACGACATCAACCAGTCGCTGCTGGAGTATACCTCGCGCGACAGTCACGCGCGTGCCGCGGTGATCGGCATCATGAACACGCTGCTGGTGGCGGTGGTCGGCTGCTTCCTGGCCACGGTGATCGGCATTTTGGCCGGCGTCGCCCGGCTGTCGCGCAACTGGATGCTGCGCAACCTGATGGCCGTCTATGTCGAGGGCGTGCGTAACATCCCGGTGCTGATCCAGATCTTGCTGGTCTCGGCATTGATCACCGAGGTGGCGCCTGCGCCGCGGGCCTTCCGCGGCGAGGAGGGCGCGTCGATGTGGCTGTACGACAGCGTCGCGGCCACCAACCGCGGCTTCTATTTCCCGATGCCGGTGATGGGCGACAACTCGTGGCTGGTGGTCGTGGCGCTGATCGTGGGCGTTGTGGGCGCTGTGGTCTTTGGCCGGTTTGCCAAATCGCACCAACAGTCGACGGGCGAGGAAGCGCCGGCCTGGGCGCAGTACCCGGCCTATCTGGGCGGCGCGCTGGGCGGGCTGATGGTGGCCGCCGTCACCTTCGCCGCTGCCGACGGGCTGCTGAGCGCGCTGATCCCGTTCGAGGCGGGTCTGCTGGTGGATGGGCTGGCGCTGGCTGCGGCGCTGGCCGCTGCCGCCGCGGTGGGCTGGCTGCTGTCCAGCGCGACAGTGTTCGCCACCAAGCTGGCGCTGATCGTCGGCCTGCCGGTTCTGGCCTTCTTTCTGACCGGCATGTCGATATCGCTGGAGTATCCCGAGCTTGGCGGCTTCAACTTCCGCGGCGGGCTCTATGCGCGCGAGAGCTATGTCTCGCTGACCCTGGCGTTGGCGATCTACACCGGCGCCTTCATCGCCGAGAACGTGCGCGCCGGCATCCAGGCGGTGAACAAAGGACAGACCGAGGCGTCCTCGGCGCTGGGCCTGCAGCCCGCCCGGACCATGAGCCTGGTCGTCCTGCCACAAGCGCTGCGCATCATCATCCCGCCGATGATCTCGCAGTTCCTGAACCTGACCAAGAACTCGTCGCTGGCGCTGCTGGTCGGCTACATGGACGTCACCGGCACGCTGATGGGCATCACGCTCAACCAGACGGGCCGCGAGTTCGAGACGCTGTTCCTGGGCATGGCCGTGTACCTGACGATCTCGCTGACCATCGCGGCGATCATGAACCTCTACAACGAGAACACCAAGCTGGTGGAGCGCACCTCCAGCTTTGGCGCCGGGATCTCGGTTCGGGCGTTCTTCGACGGCATGACCGGCCCGTGGGAGCGGCTGAACAAGGGCGACGCCAAGATGCGGCCCGACTATGGGCTGCGGCTGGAGCTGAACCTCTACTGGCTGTTCTACGGGCTGTGGCTGGCGACGCTGATCAACTATGTCTTCATCACGGGCGCCAGCGACGCGCGCATGACCTATTGGGACTGGTCGACGGTCAAGCAGTTGGCGGCGATGGGCATGCTGGTGACCGCCTTCGCCGCCTTCGTCACCTGCCTGTTCAAGAACGCGCGGTTCATCGACTTTGTGGCCATCGAGTTTCTGCTGTTCGTGATGGCGGTGCTGCTCGCCTTCCCGTTCGGCGACCTGCTGGGCGTGTCGGGCACGCTGGTGGTGCTGGTCAGCGGCGCGATGCGGCTGGCGATCTTTGGCTACACGCTGTTCGGCCGACGGCCGAACCTGACGTTCTTCCAGCGCATCCCCAAAGCGGCCGCCGAGGCGGCAGCCAAGACCGCGTAACCCAGAAGGTCGGGACCCATGAGCAAGCACGCCTTCGTCGCCGACGGGTTCATCCAGCCCAAGGCCCCGCCCCCCACCACGGTGGGTGCCACCGGCTGGCTGCGCGAGAACCTGTTTCGCGGCCCGCTGAACACGGTCGTCACCATCGTCATCATCCTGGGCCTGGCGCTGTTGATCCCTGTGATCGTGCAGTGGGGTCTGCTGGAAGCGACGTTCAGCGCCAAGTCGCTGGCCGAGTGCCGCGACAAGGGCGAGGGCGCCTGCTGGGCGGTGATCGTCGAGCGTTTCGACCAGTTCATCTACGGTTTTTATCCCGCCGAGATCCGGTGGCGGCCGAACATGGCGTTCGTGCTGATGCTGCTCGCCTTCGCCTTTGCGCTGTTCGACAACCTGCCCTGGTCGCGCGTCACGCTGCCGGCGGCGCTGCAGGGCCCGGCGTTGCTGGGCGCGCTGGCCGCGATTTTCCTAGTCATTGCCGTGGTGTTCGGGATGGTCTCGCTGGCCGGGCTCGTCGTGATCGCGATCCTGTTTGCGACGATCTCGGACGAAGCCTGGGCCCGGCTCCGGCCCGCCGGTCTCGCGTTTTCGGCCGTCTACCCGGTCGTTGCCTACTTCCTGATTTGGGGCGGCTCGCTGTGGCCGATCATCGACGTGCTGCTGGCCGCCGGTGCTGCCTATCTGGCCTACAGCGCGTCCGAGCGGAACGTGCCCAAGACGCCGTGGATCCCGCTTGCCGGCGTGGTCGCGGGGCTGCTGGTCTTTGCCTATCTCGCCTACGGGATGCTGGAGTATCTGTTCACGGTCGAGTTCTCGTCGGCCACGCTGTCCAGCATGGTCGGCGTGCTGACCATCGTGCTGGCGGTGATCGCGGTCGTGGCCTTGGGCATCGTCGGCGGCACCGCCTGGCAGCAGCGCGAGGCGAACCGTGACTATACCTCGATGACCATCGCCGTCGGGGTGTTCGTGGTGCTGGTCATGCGGCTGTTCCTGACCTCGGGCGAGGGCGAGAACGGGCTGCAGCTCGAACCGGTGCAGAGCAAGGATCTGGGTGGCTTCCTGCTGGCCACCATCATCGGCGTGGCGGGCATCACGCTGTCGCTGCCCATCGGCATCCTGCTGGCGCTCGGCCGGCGCTCGGGCCTGGTCTTCATCCAGACGGTCTGTATCGTCTTTATCGAGTTTATCCGCGGCGTGCCGCTGATCACGCTGCTGTTCGTCGCCTCTTCGGTGCTCGCCTACTTCTTTCCGCCCGAGAGCAACCTCGATCTGATCCTGCGCGTGGTGATCATGGTCACGGCCTTTGCCTCGGCGTACATGGCCGAGGTGGTGCGCGGCGGTCTCGCCTCGCTGCCGCCCGGGCAGTACGAGGCGGCCGATGCCATGGGCCTCAACTACTGGCAGGCCACGCGGCTGATCATCATGCCCCAGGCGCTGAAGGTGGCGATCCCGAACATCGTCTCGACCTTTATCGGCCTGTTCAAGGATACCACGCTGGTCGTCGTGATCGGTCTGTTGGACCCGATCGGCCTGATCTCGACCACCCGCGCCGACGCTGCCTGGAACGGGATCATCTGGGAGTTCTACGTGTTCGTGGGCTTCTTTTTCTTCATCGCGTGCTTCGCGATGTCGCGCTACTCGCTGTATCTCGAGCGCAAGCTCGCCACCGACCGCCGATAAGTCCCGCACACCGGGCCCCCGGCCACCACAACACGGAGGTTAAGCCATGGTTGATATCGCCAAGGTGGAAGACGAGGCGGCCGAGAACGGTGTCGATCGCACCAAGATGACGGTGACCGACGAAGAGGTCATCGACATCCGCCACATGAACAAGTGGTACGGCGACTTCCACGTGCTGCGCGATATCAATCTCAAGGTGAACCGGGGTGAGCGGATCGTGATTTGCGGCCCCTCGGGGTCCGGCAAGTCGACGCTGATCCGCTGCATCAACCGGCTGGAGGAGCACCAGGAAGGCGACATCCTCGTCAACAGCATCGAGCTGAACTCGGACCTCAAGAACATCGACAAGATCCGCGCCGAGGTCGGCATGGTGTTTCAGCACTTCAATCTGTTCCCGCATCTGACGGTGCTGGAGAATTG
>JBCCMW010000246.1:0-6493 GCA_039026175.1 Pseudomonadota bacterium | reverse complement strand
TCGCTGCGCCCTATGGCATCGACGGCGCGCTCCTGCGCGTCTGGGGCGACGCGATCACCGACGCGCAGATCGACGCGATGCTCGCGCGCGAGGTCGAGACCTACCGCCGCCACTATGGCGGCGACCCCGTCGCCGGTACCAGCCGCCCCTGGACGGCACTCGCGCTGTCGGGCGGCGGGCCGGACGGCGCCTATGGCGCAGGCCTCCTGGCCGGCTGGACGGTGCGCGGCGACCGCCCCGTGTTCGACACCGTCACCGGCGTGTCGACCGGCGCGGTGATCGCCCTGTTCGCGTTCCTCGGGCCGCAGTACGACCCGGCGCTCCGCGAGATCTACACCGGCTACGAGACCAGCGATCTGGTCACGCCGCGCCTGTTCAGCGGCATCACCTCCGGCACCTCGCTGCTCGACGTCGCCGGCTATCGCGCGCTGATCGAATTCTACGTCGACGACGACGTGGTCCAGGCCCTGGCCACTGCCTATGGCGACGGGCGCAACCTGCTGATCGGCACCACCAACATCGACGCCGCGCGCCCCGTGGTGTGGAACCTGACCGCGATCGCCGCCTCCGGCGATCCCCAGGCCAAGCGCCTGATCCACGATGTGATCCAGGCCTCCTCGGCGATCCCCGGCGCGTTCCCGCCGGTGCTGATCCCGGTCGTGGCCGGCGACCAGGCCTATGACGAGATGCACGTCGACGGCGGCGCGACGCAGCAGGTGATGGTGTTCAGCCCGCGCTATTCGGTGCGCGAGGTGGACGAGACCCTCGGCGTCGTGTTCGAGCGCAGCGTCTATGTGGTGTTCAACAACAAGCTCAGCAAACCCTACGACCCGGTGCGCCCGCGGCTGCCGGCGATCGCGGGGCGGGCGGCCTCCTCGCTGATCGGCGGCTCGTCGACGGGCGATCTCTACCGGCTCTATGCGGTGGCCCAGCGCGACGGGGTGGCGCTGAACTTTACCGCGATCCCGCGCGACTTCGACCCCCAGCCCGCCGAGCTGTTCGACCCGGTCTACATGGGCAAGCTCTACGCTCTCGGCTATCGCAACGGGCTGGTCGGCACCAACTGGCGCCCGCACCCGCCCGATTTTGCCCCCTAGGTCGCGGCGCCCCGACCGTTCGCGCCCGCGCCGCCGGGCTGTCCCTCCTAACACCGAAGGTGCCGGAACCCGCACGCCGGAGGCGCCCGGCGCCGCCATTGCGTGCCAGCGCATGGTCCTTGGGGCCCAGTTGGGGCCCAGTTGGGAGCCGGTCGGGGCTTGCCACGCGCCCGGTTTGGCGGCACATGGGCGGCCTTCGGCGCGCTTACACCCCTGGAGGATCGCGCCGCCACAGCGATGGAGACAAGGCGATGGCCCAGACGATCGAGCTGGAGGTCACCCGCCGCGAGGCCATGGGCAAAGGGGCTGCCCGGGCCGCGAGGCGAGAGGGGTTCGTCCCCGGCGTGGTCTACGGCGGCGGGACGGATCCCGTCAGCATCAACGTCAAACACAACGTGCTGCTCAAGCGCTTGAAGGACGGCAAGTTCCTGTCGCGCCTGATCAAGCTGTCGGTCGACGGCGACGAGCAGACGGTCATCTGCCGCGGCGTGCAGCGCGACGTGGTGCGCGATCTGCCCACCCACGTCGACTTCCTGCGTCTCAGCGAGCGCTCGCGCATCACGCTCTCGATCCCGGTCGAGTTCGTCAACCGCGAGGCCTCGCCCGGCATCAAGCGCGGCGGCGTGCTGACGGTCGTGCGCTCGGAGGTCGAGCTGCTGGTCCCCGCCTCGGCGATCCCCGACCACGTGACCGCGGATCTCACCGGCCTCGGCATCAACGACACGGTCAAGATCTCGAACATCGCGCTGCCCAAGGGTGTGACGCCGACGATCACCGACCGCGACTTCATGATCGCCAACATCTCGGCGCCCTCGGCGCTGGCCGCGGCCGGCGACGACGACGAGGAGGCCGGCGACGAGACCGAGGGCTGAGCCCAACGCCCCACCAGCCCTCGCGCGACCCGCCCTCGCGCGACCGGCCCTGGCGCTAGCCGCCCTGGCGCCACCCGCCCTGGCGCCACGAAATACGCCGCGGCATGCCCCATGCCGCGGCGCTTTGCGCATTCAGCGTCGGCGCGGCACGCGGCCGCCCGCGCTCACACCAGCAGGATGTCGTGCTCGTCCAGCGCGAAGGTGCGGGTGATAAAGATGTTGCCCTCTTCGCCCTCGATCAGCAGACCGTGCCGGAAGCGGACTGCATCCTCCAGCACCGAGGCCGCGCTGTCGAACTCGTCCGCCGACAGGATCAGGCTGTCGCCGAAGCTGAAATCGCGGATCACGTTGTGGCCCGACAGCAGCGTAAAGTCGAACGTGTCGTGGCCGCGCCCGCCGCGATAGACGTCGTCGCCCTCGCCGGCGATCAGCAGGTCGTTGCCGCGCCCGCCCTTCACGACGTCGTCGCCGGCACCGTCGCTGATGGTATCGTTGCCGCGGCCGCCGCGCAGCAGGTCGTCGCCCGCTTCGCCGAAGATCAGGTCGTCGCCGCGGTTGCCCTTGATAAAGTCGTCGCCGTCGCCGCCCAGCTGCACGTCATCGCCGCGCAGGCCGATCAGCACGTCGTCGTCGGCACCGCCGCGCTGTACGTCGTCGCTGAAGATGCCGCCGATTTCGATGGCCGAGACGATGGGGTCGATGTCCACCGGCAGCAGCACCCGGTCGATCACCTGGATCTCGCCGTTGCTGGCCTCGATGTCGGTCAGCCCCGTCACGAACTGCGGGTTGACGGCACCCGGATCGGCGTCGACCAGCTCGGCGCCGTCAAAGGCGATCAGGCCGCCCGGCAGCGCGGTCTCCACGACCTTGGCCTCCTGCAACTCGGCCAGTTCGCTGCCGCCCGCCTTGACGTGATAGAGCAGGACGTCGGTCACGAACGCCTCGCCCAGGGCGCCGACCAGCAGGCCCGCCAGGTCCGCGTCGGTCACGCCGGCGGTGTCCAGCCCCAGATCCTCGGCCAACTGGCGGAACGCATCGTCGGTCGGTGCGAACACGGTGAAGTCGTTGTCGGGGTCGGTGAACAGACCCAACAGGCCCGTGGCGGTCAGTGCTGCGACCAGCGCCTCGAACGCGTCGTTGCCCGCGGCGATATCGGCGATGGTCGGCTGGGCGTTGGCCTCGGCCACATCGATGGGCAGCAGCACCCGGTCGATCGCCTGGATCGTGCCATTGCTGGCCGGGATGTCGGTCGCGCCGTCCACGAACTCGGGGTCCTCGACCTCGGGGTCGTTGTCGACCAGCGTGCCGCCGTCGACGGCGAAGCTGACCCCGAGCAGGGTGTCCACGCTGCCGGCGTCCTCGAGCTCGGCCACCGTCTGCGCGCCGGCGCGCACATGGTAGAGCAGCACATCGGTCAGCGTCTCGATGCCCAGCGCGCCGACCAGCGCGGTCGCCACGCCGGCATCGTCCAACCCCGAGATATCGAGCCCCAGGGTGTCGCTCGCCAGAAAGCGGAACGCGTCGTCGGTCGGCGCAAACACGGTGAAGTCGCCCGGATCGGCGAAGGTCTGCGCGAGCCCCGCAGCGCCCAGCGCGGCGACGAGGATGTCGAAGCGCCCATCGTTGCTTGCGATGGTGGCGATCGGGTCGGTGGCGGTGGCCATGTCTTCCTCCCTGGTGTGACATGCACGGCGCCGACACGCAGAAGGCGAGCCGGCATGTCGGGTTTCGGGAGGAGGCGGAAAAGGGTTTCGCCCCCGGACGGTCATCCCACCGGGCGGCGTTTAGTCTCATTCTAAATCTGAAAGTGCCTGCCGCCGTGGCGGAGGGTCGCCATGCAACCGCGCCGCGACCGGGCGCCGCGCAGGGATGCGGCGCGGGCCGGGGCCCGAGCGCCGCTCAGAACTCGACCGAGCCCTCGTAGATCGCCTTCTCGTCGCAGGGCGCGACGCGCAGAATGTTGGTGGTGCCGGCCATGTTGAACGGCACGCCCGCGGTCACTACGATCTTGTCGCCGCTCTCAGCGAAACCGTCGCGCTTGGCAGCACGGACGGCCGAGACGACGGCCAGCTTGAAGCGGTCCACAGGCTCGGCCATCGCGCAATGCAGGCCCCAGGTCATGCACATGCGCCGCGCCGTCTCGCGGATCGGGGTCAGTGCCACGATCGGCACGCCCGGCCGTTCGCGCGCCATCAACAGCGCCGTGGTGCCCGAGTGGGTGAAACAGGCGATGGCCTTGACCGCCGTCGCCTCGGCCACCTCGCGCGCGGCCGAGGTGATCGCATCGGCCACCGAGCGGCGGTCGACCTCGCGCGCGGCGGCGATGATCTGGCGATAGAGCGGCTCGACCTCCACACGCTTGGCGATCCGGTCCATCATCGATACCGCCTCGACCGGGAACTGGCCGGCCGCGCTCTCGGCCGAGAGCATCACGCAATCGGCCCCCTCGTAGATCGCGTTGGCCACGTCGGTCACCTCGGCGCGCGTCGGCACGGGGCTTTCGATCATGCTCTCCAGCATCTGCGTGGCCACGACCACGGGCTTGCCGGCCGCGCGGCACTTGCGGATCAGCCGCTTCTGGATCGGCGGCAGGTCGGCGTTGTCCATCTCGACGCCCAGGTCGCCGCGCGCGACCATGATCCCGTCCGAGACGTCCAGGATCTCGGCAAAGCGCTGCACGGCGGCGGGTTTCTCGACCTTGACCATGATCGCGACCTTGCGCCGGCCGATCAGCTTGCGCGCCTCCAGCACGTCCTCGGGCCGCTGCACGAAGCTCAGCGCCAGCCAGTCGACGCCCTGGTCCAGCACGAACGCCAGATCGGCGCGGTCTTTCTCGGTCAGCGCGGCCAGCGGCAGCACGACATCGGGGACGTTGACGCCCTTGTTGTTGGAGATATCGCCCGACACCACGACCTCGCAGTTGGCGTGCTCGGGTGAGCAGTCCTTGACCTGCACCTTGACCTTGCCGTCGTTCACCAGCAGGTGCGCGCCGGGCTTCAGCGCGGCGAAGATCTCGGGGTGGGGCAGGTAGACGCGGGTGGCGTCGCCGTCCGCCTCGTCCAGGTCGAAGCGGAAGGGCTGCCCCGCCTCCAGCCGCAGCGGCCCCTCGGCGAACCGGCCGACGCGCAGCTTGGGCCCCTGCAGGTCGCCCAGGATGGCGATCGGGCGCTCCATCTCGTGCTCGATATCGCGGATCAGCTGCACGCGCTCGGCCTGGTCGGCATGGGTGCCGTGGCTCATGTTCAGCCGGAAGACGTCGACGCCCGCCAGAAACAGCGCGCGCAGCATGTCGCGCGACGACGTCGCCGGCCCCACGGTCGCGACGATCTTCACATTGCGGTTGCGGCGCATCTGTCTTCTCCCCTAAGTCCGCGCGGACTATCGACGCAGGCCCCCACCGAAACAATCACCATACTGCGACGATTGACGGGCCGCGGGCGCGGGGCGGCCGTGCCGGGAACGGCGCGGCATGGCCGGGGTCGACAGGTCCGTCGGCACCCGTGTTTTTGGCCCGTCTGTTGCAGTCGGCGCTGTACCCGGGGGCGCTGTGGGCGCGGCGGACAGGCGGTTGGGGAACAGGGCGCGTGGGCGACAACGGCTTCGATCCGGTCGAGACGGTGGCCCCGGCTGCGGGCCGGGCGCCCGCGGTGCCGGGCCTGGTGCTGGTCTGCGACCATGCGCGCAACAGCGTGCCGCCCGAGCTGTCGCTGGGCCTGCCGGCCGAGGAGATGGACCGCCACATCGCCTACGACGTGGGCGCGCGCGGCGTGACCCTGGCGATGGCCGAGGCGCTGGGCGCGCCGGCGGTGCTGTCCCGCTTCTCGCGCCTGGTGATCGACCCGAACCGGGGCGCCGACGATCCGACGCTGGTGATGAAGATCTACGACGGCACCGTGATCCCGGGGAACCGCGGCGCCGATGCGGCCGAGGTGGCGCGCCGGCTGCACGCCTATTACTGGCCCTACCACACGGCGGTCGAGGCGGCGGTGGCGACGGTGGGGCGGGCGCCGGTGTTGGTGTCGATCCACTCGTTCACGCCGCAGCTCAAGGCGCGGGCGCCGCGGCCCTGGCACGTGGGCGTGCTCTACAACCACGACCGGCGGCTGGTGGATCCGCTGCTGGCCGCGCTGGCCGAGGCGCGGCTCGATGAGGTGGGAGCGGGCAGCGGCCCGCTGGTGGTGGGCGATAACGAGCCCTATTCAGGACAGCTCGACGGCGACTGCATGGACCGCCACGCCACCCGTCCCGGCCACCCCCACGCGCTGATCGAGGTGCGCAACGACCTGATCGCGGATGCGGCCGGGCAGCGGGCCTGGGGCGGGCTGCTGGCCCGGGCGGTCGCCCGCGCCGCCGCCGCCATGGCGGATTGAGGCGCACGCCGCGCGGCGGCGCCGCTCCCCTGGCGTGCGTCCCGCACCCGGCTTAGGTGTGGCGGGGGCGGGCCGGCGGGTCCGCGGCGGCAACCAGGAGGCAGCGATGGCCGACACCGTGCATGGCAGCGAGGCGACCGAGACCGAGATCGAG
>JBCCMW010000245.1:0-6518 GCA_039026175.1 Pseudomonadota bacterium | reverse complement strand
GCCTGGGCATCGGCGTCCGCCGCCGTCGCCGCCCGGTCGGCCAGGTCGTCTCGCTCGGCGATCAGCGCGGCGAGCCGCGCCTGCAGGTCTTCGCGCTCGATCTCGGACGCGGCGGCGGCGGCGCGGGCGGCGGCCAGGGCGGCTTCGAGCTCGGCCACCGTCTCGCCCAGCCGCGCCCCCTCGGCCAGTGCCGCATCGCGCTCGGCCGCAGCATTGCTGGCCAGCGTTTCGGCCTCGGCCTGTGCTGCGCGCACCGAGGCGAGGGCTGCGGCCAGTCGCTCGGCCTCGGACCGGCTCTCGCCGAGCGAGCCCTCCAGGTCGGACACTTGCCCGCTCAGCCGCGCGACGGCCGCAATCTGCTCGTCCAGCGCCGAACGCAGGTCGATCGCGGCGCGCTCGGCCCGGTCGCGGGCCAACTGCTCGGTCGACAGCGCGCTCGCCAGCGCCTGGATCTCCTGGCCCAGGGTCTCGAGCCGGTCGCTCTGGGCGGCGATGGTCTCGGACTGCCGCTCCAGCTCGCGGCTCTTCTCGTCCACCGTCTCGCGCAGCGCGAACTGCGCAACCATGAAGATCGACAGCACGAACATCAGGATCAGCAGCAGCGCCGTCATGGCATCGACGAAGCCGGGCCAGATCGACGCCTCGAAACGGGCACCGCTGCGGCGGACGTAGGCCATCGCGCCCTCCTACCCCGCCGCCGCGCTGGGCGTCGGATGCCGCGCCGGGCTGGGCGCCGGATCCCGCGCCGGGCAGGCCGCGACCGCGCTGGAGGCAGGGGCGCTCACTCTTCCGGCGCCGAGGTGCGGACGTCGATCAGCTGGATCAGCTGGCGCAGCTCGCCGCGGATCGCCTGCACCGCCTCGTGCCGCCCCACCGTCAGCTCGTCGGCCAGCTGCCGCAGCTGCGTGTCCATCGAGCGCAGGTGGCCCTTGGTCTCGGCGTCCATGGCGCCGGCGCGCCGCCCCTCCAGCGCCCGGTCCAGCAATTGCACCACCGCCTGCTGGCTGGAGGCGGCGGAGGCCTGGGCCGCATCGATCCGCTTCAGCACGTTCAGCGTGGCGTATTCGCGGCCCGACTGGGTGTCGCGCGCCTCGCGCATCTCGGTCACCATCTGGGCGACCGAGGAGCGTTCGTGCTCGATCTGGTTGGCCATCTCGGCGACCACGTCGGCTGCACGGGCCAGGCGGTTCTCGGCCTCGATGCGCGCGACCTCGGCCTTGGCGGCGAACTCGGTCGTCTTCTCCAGCCCCTCGTCGACGCGCTCCAACAGGGCGACCAGCGCGCTCTCGGGCCCCTCGCCCTCGTTGATCAGCCCGAGCCGGGTGAAGGAGGACATCCACTCCTCCAGCTCGCGGAAGAAACGGTTCTGGGCATGGCCGGCGAAGAGCTCCAACAGCCCCACCACCAGCGATCCACCGAGACCCAGCAACGAGGACGCGAACGCCGTGCCCATGCCGCCGAACAGCTCGACGATGCCGGCCAGAAAGGTCTGGAACTGGCCCTCGCCCTCGGCCCCCGCGGCATCGCCGTCGCCGAAAAAGTTGCCGAGCGTGCCCTCCAGCGCGCTGACCGTCAGCGACAGGCCGTAGAAGGTGCCCAGCAGGCCGATCAGGATCAGCGTGGTGATGATGTAGCGGGTGATGTCGCGCGTCTCGTCCAGCCGCGTGGCGACGCTGTCCAGGATCGGCCGGGTGGTCGAGGCCGCGAGCCGGCCCTTGAGCTTGCCCTCGCGCAGCAGCGGACCGAACGAGGTGAGGATGCGCGGCGGCCGCTCGCCCTCGGCCAGGTTCTCGTCCAGATTGCGCAACCAGCGCACCGCCGAGATCAACTGGCCAAGCTGCCAGAACGTGGCAATCGCGCCGATCGCGAACACGCCCGCGATCACCCCGTTTAGGTAGGGATTGGCCTCGAAGACCGGCCCCACCTGCGGCGCCAGCACCACGATCACGGTGAACACCACCACCAGCACGGTGACCATGGGCAGGATCTGGCGCGAGGGCGGCGAGAATTCGATCAAGCGCTCTTCGCCTCGGCTCATCGCGCGTCGCTCCCTCGTCGTCCCAGCATAGCCGCGTAAGCCGCCGTATGGCTTGATTTCCCCGTGCAAGCTTAGCCTGTCCGCGGCGCCGCGCCAGGGGCCTGCTGAACGGGCCGTCGCCGCAGGGCACCGTGTCGGCCATCCCGTGTCGCACCAGGCACAGCGCAGCGCCCGGCCGGTCCTGGGTGGGGGGTGCCGCATGGGGGGTGCCGGATGGGGGCCAGGCCGAGGGTATCGGGTTGGGGGCGCCGGAGGGCTCAGCCCGCGGGGCGATTGACCAGTTTCTTCAGCGGATCGAACAGCTCGCCGTTGGTCGCCAGGATCCAGCCCGTGTCCATCGGGTCGCCCTCGGCGATCGGGCCCACCAGCCCGCCCGCCTCGCGCACCAGCAGGATGCCGGCCGCGATGTCCCAGGCGTTGACCTCGCGCTCCCAATAGCCGTCGTAGCGCCCCGCCGCGACATAGGCGAGGTCCAGCGCCGCCGAGCCCAGGCGCCGCACGCCCGCGGTGCGCGGCAGCACCTCGGCCAGGTCGCGCAGACTGTCCGGCAGCGTCCTCCTGCCGCCCCAGGGCAGGCCGGTCGCAAAGATCGTCGCCGACAGGTCGCGTCGCGCTGACACCCGGCAGCGCCGGTCGTTCAGCCAGCAGCCGGCCCCGGTCTCGGCGGTGAACATCTCGTCCTTGACCGGGTCGTAGATCACGGCCGAGACGATCTTGCCCTTGTGTTCCAGCGCAATCGAGATGGACCAGTGCGGCAGGCCGTGCAGGAAGTTGGTGGTGCCGTCCAGCGGGTCGACGATCCAGCGCCGGGTCTCGTCGCGCCCGGCCTCCTCGCCCGTCTCCTCGCCCAGCCAGCCATAGGCCGGGCGCGCCTCCAACAGCGTGTCGCGGATGACCTCTTCGGCGCGGCGGTCGGCGTTCGAGACGAAGTCGCCGACGCCCTTGGTCGAGACTTGCAGGTTCTCGACCTCGCCGAAGTCGCGCACCAGGCCGCGCCCTGCCTTGCGTGCGGCCTTGATCATGACGTTGAGGTTAGGCGAGGCGCTGGTCATCGGGCGCTCCGACGGGTTGGTGGGGCGCAGGCGCCGCCGGCGGTGCAGTCAACGCACCCCACGACGCGGCGCGGGCGGCGGTGGCGGAGGGTGCATGCAGCACCGCTCGGCCGATCGGTGTGCGCGACGGGCGGCGGCGGCGCGCGGCGTCACGCACGCTCGACGTACTCGAACGTCTCGGTATTGACGACGATCTTCTCTTCCTGGCCCACGAACGGCGGGACCATGACGCGCACGCCGTTGTCCAGCGTCGCCGGCTTGTAGCTGTTGGCCGCCGTCTGCCCCTTCACGACCGGCTCGGTCTCGGCGATCGTGCACACCACCTTCTCGGGCAGCGTCGCGTTCAACGCCTCTTCTTCATAATACTCGATTACAACGCTCATGCCGTCCTGCAAAAACGGGCGGCGGTCACCTAGGATATCGACCGGCAATTCGATCTGCTCGAAGGTCTCCTGGTCCATGAACACCAGCATCCCGTCGGTCTCGTACAGAAACTGCTGGTCCTTCTGCTCCAGCCGCACGCGCTCGACCTTGTCGGCCGAGCGAAACCGCTCGTTCAACTTGCTGCCATTGCGCAGATTTTTCAGCTCGACCTGGGCAAAGGCGCCACCCTTGCCGGGCTTCACATGGTCGGTTTTCACCGCGACCCACAGCCCGCCGTTATGCTCCAGCACGTTGCCGGCGCGGATCTCGTTGCCGTTGATCTTGGCCATCGCCGCCGCTCCCTCGCAGTCCGTCGGCGGGGCTATACTGCGGGCCCGGGCGGGTGAAAAGGGGCAGCATCAGGCGCCCGACCTGCCGCCGGGACGCCGCAAAAAAGGCGACTTCCTCCCATTCCCTTCGACTCGTGGTTTACATGGGGTGCAAAGGAGCCTCGCGGTGTCTACAACGGCGGGCATGGAATCTGGCGAAGGGGACGCCATGACCGGTCCGCGGTTTCGTCTCTGTGCCGCCGCACCGTGCGGCGACCGAGCATCGCGAGGCACCCCTGCCCCCAGGCCGCAGGCGTCGCAGCGGTCTCTGCAGCGTGTCGTGCTCTGCTGGATGGCGACCCTGCTGACCCTGCTGCTGGTCGCCGCGCTCGGCGCCCTGCCGGCACGGGCGTCCGAGCCGGCGCCGCCACAAACCCACAATCATGCCAACGGGCTGATGATCCAGGGCTTCGACCCGGTGTCGTACTTCGACGGGTTCCCGACCGCCGGCGCGCCCACCTTCGCGCACACTTACGACGGCGTGATCTACCATTTCGCCACCGAGGCGAACCGCGCGCGCTTTATCGCCGATCCCCGTCGGTTCGTGCCGGCCTATGGGGGCTTCTGTGCCTATGGCGTGCGCATGGGCCAAAAGCTGGACATCGAGCCCACCGCCTATCGCATCGTCGACGGCCGGCTTCATCTGTTCCTGGACGAAGGCACCCGGCTGGTCTGGATGATGGCCGAGCACGAGAACAAGGCGGTGGCCGACAGCGTGTGGCCCCTGGTCCGCGGCGCCGAACCCGGCGGCGATGGCAACTGACGTCGGCATCAGCGGGACGGCGCGTCCGTCCCGGCCATCGCGCCCTGCACCCGCGGGGGGCGAGGCGGCGGCGTCGCGGCGCACCGGGCGCCTGGGCCGCTATTTCACCGGCCTGCCGCTCCGGCTCAAGTTCTTCCTGCTGCTGGCCCCGATCACCCTGGGCGTGTTCGCCATCGCCCTGGGCGCCGGGCTGATGCTGAGCTACGCGCACGACCGCGAGACGCTGACCGACAAGCTGGACCACCTCGTCTCGAACCAGACCATCATCATCGCCGAGAGCCTGCACGAGGGGAACCGCCGGCGCATCGGGCTGATCCTGGCCGGCGTGATGGCCGACCCCGACATCGTGTTTGCCGAGGTGCGCGACCGCCAGTCCCGCGCCCTGTTGAGCCTGGGCGAGCGGCCCGAAGTGGGCACCATCCGCACTCTGCCGGTCAGGTATGTGGTCAACAGCCGGGTGATCGACCTCGGCACCATCGCGCTGGGCACCGATTTCGCCCGCGCCAACGAGGTGCTCTTGATCAACCTGATCGCCCTCACCGTGGCCGGCACCATCGCGGTCGTCGGCAGCTGGTGGGGCATCGTGCAGGTCTTCCGCCACCTGATCGACCGGCGGATCGATCGGCTGGGCGACGAGATCGCGCGCTGGCGACGCACCAGCGGCGAGCCCTCGATTGCGCTCGGGGGCGACGAGATCGCCACGCTGCACGCCGCCTTCACGGGCCTGCGGGCCGAAAAGCAGCGCTACGAGGAGGCGCTGCACGACGTGCTGGCGGATCTGGAGCAGCGCATCGAGGAGCGCACGCAGGCGCTGACGCGCGCGCGCGACGAGGCCGAGCGGGCGAGTGCGGCCAAGGCCGACTTCCTGGCCTCGATGAGCCACGAGATCCGCACGCCGATGAACGCGATCCTCAGCATCGGCCAGCACCTCGCCGATGGGCTGCCGGACGAGCAGAACCAGCGCAGCATCGCGGTCCTGCGCAATGCGGGCGAGTCGCTGATGGGGCTGCTGAACGATGTGCTCGACTTCTCCAAGATCGAGGCCGGGCACGTGTCGATCGATCCCGTGGCCACCGATCTCTCGGCGCTGCTCTCCGAGCTCGGCGAGCTCTGGACGCCCGAGGCCCGGGCCAAGGGCCTGGCGCTCGACGTCCGGGTCGAGGGCACGGTGCCCGACGGGCTGTTGGTCGACCCGCTGCGCGTGCGCCAGTGCGTGGGCAACCTGCTGGCCAACGCCGTCAAGTTCACCGCGTCCGGGCGCATCTCGGTCACCCTCGGCATCGACCCCGGCGAGCGGGCCGGGAGCCGGATGGTCAGCATCACCGTGGCCGACACCGGCACCGGCATCGCGCCCGAGGCGATTGCGACGCTGTTCGACCCGTTCACCCAGGCCGACAGCTCGACCACGCGGCGCTATGGCGGCACCGGGCTGGGCCTGGCCATCACCCGCCAGCTTGCCGTGCTGATGGGCGGCGGCATCGCGGTGCAGAGCGAGCCCGGCCGCGGCGCGCGCTTTACGCTGACCTTCGAGGCGCGCCACGCGGCCGATGCCGCGACCGCGCGCGAGGCGCCGGCGGTGCCCGATCTCTCGGATCGCAACATCCTGGTGGTCGACGACGTTGCGACCAACCGGTTCGTCGCGCGTCTGCTGATCGAGCCGACGGGCGCCTCGGTGCGCGAGGCGGCGAGTGCGGCCGATGCGCTGCGCCAGCTGCGCGAGCGGCCGGCCGATCTGGTGCTGCTGGATCTGCACATGCCCGAGATCGACGGGGCCGAGGCCATCGGCATGATCCGCGCCCTGCCCGGTCGTTCGGGCCGCTGCCGGATCGTGGCGCTGACGGCCGACACCCGGCGCGAGATGCGCGAGCGGCTGACCGCCCTCGGCATCGACGGCTACCTGACCAAGCCGTTCG
>JBCCMW010000244.1:0-6530 GCA_039026175.1 Pseudomonadota bacterium | reverse complement strand
GCTCTTCAGATCTTTTCAGCCCACCCATTCGGCGCATGTCCTGTTCGTGGTGAATCGCGTGGATCACAGAGCCTGCGCAGAGGAACAGCAGCGCCTTGAAGAACGCGTGGGTGAAGAGGTGGAACATCGCCGCCTCGTACGCGCCCACGCCGGCCGCGGCGAACATGTAGCCGAGCTGCGAGCAGGTCGAATAGGCGATCACCCGTTTGATGTCGGTCTGCGTCAGCGCCACGGTGGCCGCGAAGAACGCCGTCAGGGCACCGATCAGGGTGACGAATTCCATCGCCGAGGGCGCGTACTCCAGGATCGGCGACATGCGGCAGACCAGGAACACGCCCGCGGTCACCATCGTCGCGGCGTGGATCAGCGCCGACACGGGCGTCGGCCCTTCCATCGCGTCGGGCAGCCAGGTGTGCAGGAAAAGCTGCGCGGACTTGCCCATGGCGCCGACGAACAGCAGCACCGCGATGATCTCGGCCGCGTTCAAGTCCATGCTGAGAAACGTCACCGTCGTCTCGGCCAGCGCGCCCGCGTCGGCAAAGATGTCGTCGAGCTGCAGGCTGGAGCTCAGCGCGAACAGCATGCACATGCCGAGCAGAAAGCCGAAATCGCCGACACGGTTGACGATGAACGCCTTCATCGCCGCCGCGTTGGCCGCGTTCTTGCGATAGTAGAAGCCGATCAACAGGTACGAGGCGACGCCCACGCCCACCCACCCAAAGAAGATCTGCAACAGGTTGTCGCCCGTCACCAGCGCCAGCATCGCAAAGGTGAACAGTGACAGGTAGGCGAAGAAGCGCGGCTTGGCCGGGTCCTCCTCCATGTACCCGATGGAATAGCAGTGCACGAGCGCCGACACCGAGGTGACGACGACCAGCATCACCCGGGTCAGCGCATCGGCCCGGATCGCCCATTCGACCGTCAGATCGCCGGAGGCGATCCAGGTGAACAGCACGATCTGATCCAGCGCCCCGGGCTCGGCCGCAAAGAATACCCACCACGACATCGCCGCGCACAGGAACAGGATGCCGGTGGGGATGACCATCGCGGCCGTGGTGCCGATGCTGCGCCCGAACAGGCCCGCGAGGATCGCGCCGACCAGCGGCAGCAGCAGGATGGCGGCTTCCATCGGCTCAGCCCTTCATCATGTTGACGTCCTCCACCGCGATGGTCCCGCGGTTTCGGAAGAAGCAGACCAGGATGGCAAGGCCGATCGCCGCCTCGGCGGCCGCGACGGTCAGCACGAACAGGGTAAAGACCTGGCCCACTAGATCGCCCAGGTGGGCCGAGAAGGCGACCAGGTTCAGGTTTACCGCCAACAGCATCAGCTCGATCGACATCAGAATGACGATCACGTTCTTGCGGTTGAGGAAGATGCCGAAGATGCCGATCACGAACAGCATCGCCGCGACCGTCAGATACGCGCCAAGCCCCACGCCCGCGATGGGCGCCACCTCGGCCACGGTGTCCACCGGCGTCGCCATCGCCGCGTCTCCCTCACACGCCCTGGCCGGGCTCCACGTCGCGCAGCGCGACGGACTCCTCGCGCGTGCGGTACATCTGTTTCAGCACGTTTTGCTTCTTGACGCCCTCACGCTCGCGCAGGGTCAGGACGATGGCGCCGATCATCGCGACCAGCAGCACCAGGCCCGAGGCTTGGAAGGCGTAGAAGAACCGGTCGTACAGGATCAGCCCGATCGCCTGGGCGTTGGACACGCCCCAGGGTTCGGGCACCACGGCCTCGCGCGCCGCGGGCGCGGCATCGGCAAAGGCCCAGTTGCCGATCACCAGGCCCAGTTCGACCAGCAGCACCAACCCGATCAGCGCGCCGATGGGCAGGTAGCCGATGGTCTGGGTCTTGAGCGCCGCGAAATCGACGTCCAGCATCATCACGACGAACAGGAACAGCACCGCGACCGCGCCCACGTAGACGATGATCAGCAGCATCGCGATGAACTCGGCCCCCAGCAGCACCATCAGCCCGGCGGCCGAGAAAAAGGCCAGGATCAGCCACAGCACCGAGTGCACCGGGTTGCGCGCCAGCGTGACCAACAGGCCCGAAGCCACGGCCACCGAGGCGAAGACGTAGAAGGCGAAGGCGGTGATCGTCATCCCATCTCCCGGCCCGCGGGCGCGGCGCCGTCTCCCAGTGTCGGCGGCACGGGGCGCGTTGGCCCGCGGTGCCCGGTTCCTGCAGCGGCGTCGTTCGGCGTCGCGCTACAGCGGTGGGGGCGCACCCCACGGTGATCAGCGGTAGGGCGCGTCCAGCTCGATGTTGCGGGCGATCTCGCGCTCCCACCGCGCGCCGTTATCCAGGAGCTTCTGCTTGTTGTAGTAGAGCTCCTCGCGCGTCTCGGTCGTGAACTCGAAGTTCGGGCCCAGCACGATGCTGTCGACGGGGCAGCTTTCCTGGCAAAAGCCGCAGTATATGCACTTGGTCATGTCGATGTCGAAGCGCTGGGTGCGGCGGCTACCGTCGGCCCGCGGCTCGGCGTCGATGGTGATCGCCTGAGCGGGGCAGATCGCCTCGCAGAGCTTGCAGGCGATGCACCGCTCCTCGCCGTTGGGATAGCGCCTGAGCGCCAGCTCGCCCCGGAACCGCGGGCTCAGCTTGCCCTTTTCGAACGGGTAGTTGAGCGTCGCTTTCGGCTTGAGCAGGTACTTAAAGCCCAGCCGGAAGCCCGCCCAGATATCGGCCAGCAGGAAGTAGCGCAGCGCGCGGTCGAACGGGATCGACAGCATCTCTCAGCCCCCCAGCCCCTGCGTCGCGATCTCCCCGTACCGCGCATATCCGACCACGTCGAGCCGCGTCAGCGTGGCGACGATCACCACCCAGGCCAGCGAGAACGGCAGGAACACCTTCCACCCCAGGCGCATGAGCTGGTCGTAGCGGTAGCGCGGCACCACCGCCTTGACCATCGCGAAGACGAAAAAGAAGAACACCATCTTCAGCACCATCCACAGCACCCCGTCGGGCAGGAACGGCAAGGGCGACAGCCAGCCGCCGAAGAACAGCAGCGAGATCAGCGCGCACATCAACAGGATGTTCATGTACTCGCCGATCATGAACAGCAGGTACGGCGTCGACGAATACTCGACCTGGTAGCCTGCGACCAACTCGCTCTCGGCCTCGGGCAGGTCGAAGGGCGGGCGGTTCGTCTCGGCCAGGGCCGAGATGATGAACAGCGCCACCATCGGCAGGTGCGGCAGCCAGTACCAGGAGAACAGGCCAAACCGTCCGTCCTGCGCATGCACGATGGCCGACAGGTTCAGCGACCCGGTCGAGATCAGCACGCCGATGATGATCAGCCCGATCGACACCTCGTAGCTGACCATCTGCGCGGCCGAGCGGAGCGAGCCCAGGAACGGATACTTCGAGTTGGACGCCCAACCGCCCATGATGATGCCATAGACGCCCAGCGACGAGATCGCGAAGATATAGAGCACCCCGACGTTCAGGTCCGAGATCACCCAGCCGTCCGCGAACGGGATCACCACCCACGCGATGGCGGCCAGCACAAAGGTGATCATCGGCGCGAGCAGGAAGACGGTCTTGTCCGCCCCCGCAGGCACGATGATCTCCTTCAGCA
Organism: Pseudomonadota bacterium; assembly: GCA_039026175.1. Classification (GTDB taxonomy): domain Bacteria; phylum Pseudomonadota; class Alphaproteobacteria; order Rhodobacterales; family Rhodobacteraceae; genus Thermohalobaculum. The sequence goes on along the minus strand of JBCCMW010000244.1, from coordinate 2,940 downwards.
CGAACTTGCCGAAGTCCGCGAAGCTCTGCAGCAGGCCGAAGGGGCCCACCACGTTGGGCCCGCGGCGCAGCTGCACCGCCGCCCAAACCTTGCGGTCCATGTACAGCAGGAAGGCCAGGCTCACCAGCACCGCCGAGACCACGACCAGGCATTGCAGCGCGATCAGCAGCAGGGTCAGGATCTGCTCGTCCATCGGTGCACGCCTCCTTCGGCGTCTGTCTGCTGCCTGGCCTTGGCCCAGGGCACGCGGCCCCGGCATCCGGCTGAGGTGGCTGGCCCGCGGGCGCTGCCGCCGGCCGCCGTACGCTGCCGCGCCGGCCGCTGCAGTGGACCGGAAACCGTGGCGCCAGTCCAGGACCGTCGCGCTTCTATCCCTCGGACCTTGGCCGCGACGATGCGACGGGTCGCTCCAGGAAAACCACGTACGCTTCGCGGGTGAAGAAAAGCAGCATGCGCCGCACGTCCTTCTCGACGCAGACCACGCGCCAGCCCATCGCAGCCTGGTCGTTCAGAAAGTCGGTCATCCGCTCGGGATCCAGCTTGGCCGCGCCGAACAGCAGCGAGGACAGCATGCCCTCGCGATAGACGACGACCTTGTTCACATGCGTGGGCGCCACGCGCGCCTCTCCTCTCCGCGTCGGCGGACGAGCGCCGGGCCGGGTGAGCGGCCTGCGCCAATCGCGCGCCGCCGCCGGGTCCCGCCACCGCTGTGCCGCCGCTCGCCCCCGTTTGGCTGCCCCCGTCTGGCTGCCCCCGGTTGGGTGCCCCCGTTTGGCTGCCCCGTCAGCCGCCCCCGTTTGCTGCCCCCGTCAGCCGCCCCCGTTTGCTGCCCCGTTTGCTGCCCTCGTTTGTCCCCGCCGGCGGCCGCGATCGGCAACCCCGGGTCGTGGGCTCACTCGGCCGCCATCGCCGGGCCGTCGGCGCGCTCGCTGGCGAGGCGGGCGCAGGCGGCCAGCGTCTTGGACGCGCGGGCGATGGGATTGATCAGATAGTGGTCGACCGCGGTCGGCTGGAACGGAGTCTCGTCCAGCGTGGCGGGTGCCAGCGCCTCGCCCCAGGGTTCGACGATCCGGTCCAACAGGTGCAAGTGCGGGTGCGCCTCGAACAGGTCGGCCCGCAGCGCATCCAGCGTGTCGAACGGCAGCGTCGCGCCCAGCCGCCCCGAAAGCGCCCGCAGGATCGCCCAATCCTCGCGCGCATCGCCCGGCGGGAACGACGCGCGCGCCGCGATCTGCGCCCGGCCCTCGGTGTTGACGTAAAGACCCGACTGCTCGGTCCAGGCCGCGCCCGGCAGGATCACATCGGCGCGGTGCGCGCCGCGGTCGCCGTGGCTGCCGTGGTAGATGACAAAGGCATCGTCGGGCATCGCCATTTCATCCGCGCCCAGATTGTAGATCACCCGGGCGCCCTCCAGCGCGCCCGCGACCCCGCCCTGGTGCACAAAGCCGATGTCCGTGGCGCCGACGCGCGAGGCGGCGTCGTGCAGCACCAGCATCTTGGCGCCGCTCGCCGCGCACAGCGCCTGGACCGCGGCCAACACTGCCGCGCCGTCGGGCCGGGTCAGCGCCTCGCGGCCCACGATCGCCACCGGGTCGGCCGCGGCGCTCAGCCACGCAGCGACCCTGTCGCGGCCGGCGCCCAGCAGCGCGGCGGGACCCTCGCCCAGCGGCTCGACCGGATAGGTGAGGTCGACCTCGGGCCCGATCCGGGCGACATCGGCGCCGGCCAGCCAGGCCTTGCGGATACGCGCATTCAGCACCGGCGCGGCATGCCGCGGGTTGGCGCCGACCAGCAGCACCCCACCCGCGGTGTCGATATCCTGGATACAGGCATCGCCCACATAGCCGGCTCGGTTGCCCACGGGCAGGCGCGCGCCGTCCTGGCGACAGTCGTAGCGCCCGCCCAACCGGTCGCTCAGCGCCTTCAGCGCCCACATCGCCTCGATCGAGACCAGATCGCCGGCCACCGCGGCGACGGCCCCCTCGGCGCCCGCGATCGCATCGGCCAGGGCGCGGAATGCCTCGTCCCAGCTGGCAGGGCGCAGCTTGCCGCCCTCGCGTACATAGGGCCGGTCCAGGCGCTGGCGCTTCAGCCCGTCCCAGACATAGCGGCTGCGGTCGGCCAGCCACTCCTCGTTCACTCCGTCGTGGTTACGGGGCAGGATGCGCATGACTTCGCGGCCCTTGACGTCGACCCGGGTGTTCGAGCCCAGCGCGTCCATCACGTCGATCGACTGGTGCTTGGTCAGCTCCCACGGCCGCGCGGTAAAGGCGTAGGGCTTCGACGTCAGCGCGCCCACGGGGCAGAGATCGACGATGTTGCCCTGCAACTCGGAGCTCAGCCCCGCGGCGATGGTCTGCACCACCAGGTCGGTGGGGTCGCCCACATGGCCGCCGTGCGAGCCGGTGTTGGGGTCGATCGCGCACGCGTAGCTGACGATCTCGCTGTCCTCGCCGCGGCCGGTCTGGCCCATCTCGGGCACGCCCGCGACCTCGGTCATAAACCGCACGCAGCGCGTGCAGCTTATGCACCGGGTCATGTGCGTGGCGATCAGCGGCCCCAGGTCGAGGTCGGTGACCGAGCGCTTGGCCTCGCGGAAGCGCGAGAAATCCAGGCCATAGGCCACCGCCTGGTCCTGCAGATCGCACTCGCCGCCCTGGTCGCAGATCGGGCAGTCCAGCGGGTGGTTGATCAGCAGGAACTCCATCACCCCCTCGCGCGCCTTTTTGACCATGTGCGATGCAGGTGCGCGACATGCGCCCCGGCCGCAACGGCGAGCCGCCCGAAATCCGCACCAACTCGCCCATGGTCAAAAAGGCGCGCGAGGGGGTGATGGAGTTCCTGCTGATCAACCACCCGCTGGACTGCCCGATCTGCGACCAGGGCGGCGAGTGCGATCTGCAGGACCAGGCGGTGGCCTATGGCCTGGATTTCTCGCGC
>JBCCMW010000243.1:0-6539 GCA_039026175.1 Pseudomonadota bacterium | reverse complement strand
TTGCGACGCCGAGAACGACATGATGATGGCCGAGTACAACGCCCGCAACGGCGACAGCCTGAACAAGCTGCTGACCGACATGGGCGTCACGATCCACAAGTTCCCGGACGAGGTATTCGGCCAGATCGCCGCCGCGGCCGAGGACGTGGTCGCCACGGTCGCGTCGGAGGATCCGCTTACCCAGCGGATCTATGCGAGCTACGAGACGTTCCGCAAGAACGTGTCGGGCTGGACCAAGCTGTCGGACCAGTCGTACATGGCCGCCCGCTCGCTGGCGCTCGGCATCTGATCGGGTTCGGGGCGGGCCGCGCGCCCGCCCCCTGCCGGTCCCACGCAGACCGGTCCCAGGCACGTCTGTACCCGACACGCGGGCCGACGCTCCGGCGACGGACCGTCGTCGTTTGGCGCCCCGCTCTGGCGCCCCGCTCTGGCGCCCCGCTCTGGCGCCCCGCTCTGGCGCCCCGCTCTGGCGCCCTGCTCTGGCGCCCTGCTCTGGCGCCCCGCTCTGGCGCCCCGGTTTGGCGCTCCCGACGCCTGCTGCACGCGTGTACCGGGTCGCCCCTGCCAGCCCCGGTCGCCCCTCCTGGCCCCCATTGATACCGCCGCACGGCGGCCGCGCGGCCACGCGCACAGGCGCCCGGACGGTGCCGTCTCGCCACACGGCGCGGTCGCGCGCGCGAAAGGTGTCCTTTAGGCGTCTATCCATCGCGACGGACGCGCGTTAGTCGTCGGAGAGACTGATAAAATCCGGCTCGGTCAGCGGGCGACAGCGGCGCGTGTCTCGTCCCGACACCGGACGCACAACAAGGGGGGTCTGGATGCACACCATCTACCGCGCCCTGGACGGCATCAACGAGACGCTCGGGCGCGTCGTCGCGTGGTTCACCCTGGCCATGGTGATCGTCCAGTTCATCGTGGTCGTCATGCGCTACGCGTTCGCGGCGCCCGATTTCATCGGCATCTCAACGATCTGGTGGCAGGAGCTGATCGTCTACCTGCACGGGTCGCTGATCATGCTGGCCGCCGGCTACACGTTTCTGCACAACGGCCACGTGCGGGTGGACATCCTGTATCGCGAGGCCTCGCCGCGCAGCCAGGACTGGACCGACCTGCTGGGCTCGATCTTCTTCCTGCTGCCGATGTGCGCGATCATCTGGTGGTCGTCGTTCCCCAACGTGGTGCAGTCCTGGGCCAATCTCGAAGGATCGACCGAAACGTCGGGCATTCCCTACAAGTACCTGCTCAAGACGACCGTGCTGCTGATTGCCGTTGTTTTGGCGATCCAGGCGATCTCGACCGCCATCAAGGCAGCACTGCGGCTTTCGGGCGCCGACGTCTTTGACCCGCACCGCGAAGAGGAAAGCCTGGACTGATGCAATTCCTCCTCGATCACCTCGATCTGTTGATGTTTGCCGCCGCCGTGGTGTTTTTGCTGCGCGGCTTTCCGGTGGCCTTCACGCTGGCCGGCGTGGGGATTTTGTTCGCCCTGTTCGGTGTCTGGGCCGGCCAGGGCGACTTTGCCTCGGGCGACATCGGATTCCTGAAGTTCTACTACAACCGCATCTTCGGCCTGATGGACGAGAGCAACGAGGTCCTCGTGGCCGTACCGCTGTTCATCTTCATGGGCGTGATGCTTGAACGCAGCCAAGTCGCGGGCGAATTGCTCGCCACCATGGGCAAGCTGTTCGGCACCGTGCAGGGCGGGCTCGGCATCTCGGTCGTGTTCGTGGGCATGCTGCTCGCCGCCTCGACCGGCATCGTCGGCGCCACGGTGGTGACCATGGGCTTGATCTCGCTGCCCACGATGCTGCGCTACAGCTACGACAAGGGCCTGGCCTGCGGGTCGATCGCCGCCTCGGGCACGCTGGGCCAGATCATCCCGCCCTCGATCGTGCTCGTGATCCTGGGCGACACGGTGGGGTCCGAGTATCAGCAGGCGCGCCAGCAGCTTTCCAACTTGGCGCAGCAGGAGGCCTGGGCGCGCGGCGACTACAGCTTCGTGCCCGAGGCGATCGAGCCGGTATCGGTGGGCGATCTGTTCGCCGGCGCGCTGATCCCGGGGCTGCTGCTGGTCGGGCTGTACATGGGGTATCTGGTGCTGACCTCGATCACCCAGCCCCACAAGGTGCCGCCGATCCACGTGCCGCTGGAGGACCGCGTCGGCGGCAAGCAGGTCGTCCGCGTGCTGATCCCGCCGATCGTGCTGATCGTCGCGGTGCTGGGCTCGATCCTGGCCGGCATCGCCACCCCGACCGAGGCAGCGGCCGTCGGTGCCATCGGCGCGATCCTGCTGGCCGGCGAGCGCTTTGACGAACGCAACCCCTGGCCGATGATCATGGCCCTGCCGGCGGTGGTGGGCGTGGTGGCGATCAGCCAGTCGATGGACCTGCGGTTGACCAAGGGCGAGTTCACGCAGAACGAGACCATCGGCTTTTGGGTCTGCGTCACGCTGCTGGCGGTGCTGGCCTACGGTATCGCCGTCAGTCTGTGGCGCGCCTGGCGCAAGGTGGACGCCGAGACCGGGCGATCGGTGCTGACCGACGTGATGCAGTCGACCACCAAAGTCACCTGCATGGTGTTCGTCATCCTGATCGGCGCGCAACTCTTCAACCTGACCTTCCGCGGGTTGGGCGGCGAAGAGACGGTGCACGAGCTGCTGTCGGCCATGCCGGGCGGGGCCACCGGCGCCATGATCGCGGTCATGGTGCTGATGTTCATCCTGGGCTTCTTCCTGGACTTCCTGGAAATCGTCTTCGTCGTCATCCCGCTGACGGCGCCGACGCTGTTCCTGCTGGGGCTGGATCCGGTCTGGGTGGCCATCATGATGGCGATCAACCTGCAGACGTCGTTCCTGACGCCGCCGTTCGGCTTTGCGCTGTTCTACCTGCGCGGCGTCGCCCCGCCCGAAGTGCGCACGATCGACATCTACAAGGGCGTGGCGCCGTTCGTGCTGATCCAGATCGCGGCGCTGGCGATCATCTGGTTTGTTCCGGGCCTGGCGACCTGGCTGCCCGAGGCGCTGTTCGGCTAGCCGCCGCAGCCCCGGGCCAGGTGCAACAGAAAGGGCGCGGCTCCGCTGGCCGCGCCCTTTGCCGTCTGCAGGTGTGGCAGTCGCAGGATCAGTTCTGCGCCACGTTCTCCAGCACCTCGAGATTGATGCCGAAGGTCACGGCGCCGATCGGCGCGCCGGTGTCCGGGTCGACCACGGTCATCGATACCTGGGTCTGATCGAACCCGGTCGACTCGTCGTACTCGACCTCCGAGACGTGCACCGCACCCGGACCCTTGAGGTAGGTGTCCTGGTACTTCGCCTCGTCGCCCTGGTAATAGTCCGAGGTCGGATCCGAAATCGCGACGTTCAGGCCGTACTGGTCCATGAGGATGATCTCGGTGATCACGCCCTTGGACAGTTCGCGCCGGTCGCGCAGGATGATCGAGGCTTGCCGGTCCAGCAGGTCGCCGATCATCGGACCGCGGCCCTTCTCGGCGATCCACTGCCGGTCCAGCCGCTCGATCCGCCGCGCGCTCAGCGACCCGAACATCGCGTTCTGCTCGCGAATGGCATAAACAAAGATCGGATCGGTGATCCAACCCTGAAGCTCGTTCTCCGCGACCTCCTGCACCAGCGCCGCGTAGCGCAGGATGCTGTCGGCCCCCACAGGCTGGACGCCCGTCACGGTGACGGCGGCAGCCGCCACTGCTGCCTGCACGAAAACCCTCATCTCTTCCTCTCCTCATTCGGCCCTTTCGAGCCATCGCACCCAGCCCGTCGCCGCGCCAGGCGTTCCTCCCCCAAGGAATCACATGGGCCTGCGTTGGCGACGTCGATCGCACACGTTTCCAGGGTGCCCGATAATGCGGCGAGCAGATGGCCAAAAGCCGGTCAACCCCCATCTCGCGGGGGATTTTCTGTCCCATGGGTGAACGAACCGAGCACGTCACCGCGGAAAAACAGCGCAGGATCGGCGTTAACCAGCACCTTAAACAGTTCGATAATAGGACTTTTCCAGCGTTCCCGAGATCTGCCGCTCTTCGGGACCTGACGCATGATGAACATCGGAAGACGACTGACCCGCACCTACGTCTTCGCGCTCGCGCTCATCGGTCTGCTGGCGGTGGGCGGGTCGCTTCTCCAACGCGAGACAGCCGACGCACAGCGCCAGAGCGCCGCCGTGAGCAGCATCGTCTACGACCAGCAGATGCTGGTGCAGCGCATCGCCAAGAACACGCTGGCGTTGACGCACCAGACACCCACGCCCGGCTTCGCCTCGCTGCGCCGGCGCATCGCGCTGGACGTCGATGAGCTCGAGCGCAACCATCAGGTTCTGCTGTCGGGCGCGCTCGAGCGCGGCGTGCTCGCGACCGACGTGCCGGTGCTGAGCCAGGTGCTGCACCGCGAACCCTACCGGCTGGACTACAAGATCCGCCGCTATGCCGCGGCCACCCGGGAGATGCTGGCGACGCCGCTGGACCGGCTGGATGCCGTCACGACGGAACCCATCGTGCTGACCGCCCAGTTCGACCTGCCCGACGCGCTTCGGGCCACGACCCGCGCCTACGACGCGCTGGGCCAGGAGGGCATCCGCCATATCGAGTACACGCGGCGCCTTGCCCTGGGCACATTGCTGGGCACGCTGCTCATGGTCGGTCTCCTCGGCTTCCGGCCCATCGTGCGCCGGGTGCAGAGCGGCGTCGTAGCGCTGGAGGCCGCGCGCAAGCGCATGGAGCACAGCGCGCTGCACGATGCGCTGACCGCCCTGCCCAACCGGCGCTACCTGGCCGAGCATCTGAGCACCGCGATGGCGCGCGGCCGGCGTACGGGACAGACGGTAGCGCTGCTGCACCTGGACCTCGACAAGTTCAAGCAGGTCAACGACACCTACGGCCACGCCGCCGGCGACGAAGTTTTGGTCACCGCCGTGATGCGGATGCAGGAGACCGTGCGCTCGTCCGATTTCCTGGCCCGGGTGGGCGGCGACGAGTTCATCATCGTCACCACGGACGTCTCCTCGACCGAGGGCCTTGCGATCCTGGCAGATCGTCTGATCGAGCGGATGTGCGACTATCTCGAGTGGAACGGCAACGACTGCACCATCGGCGTGTCGATCGGCATCGCCATCGCCCATCCGGCCGACCACATGACCGAAGAGCGGCTGATCATGAATGCCGATCACGCGCTCTATGCCGCCAAGGACGGCGGGCGCAGCACCTTCCGCTTCTTCGGCAACGACGGCGAGCGCCCGCTGCCCCAGCAGGCGGCAACCCCGGCCGGGGACGGGGGCCGTGGGGTGTCGCTGGCGGTGGTCAACGGCTGACCCAGCCCGGCCCCGTTCGCGCGACTTGTCGGCCCGCCCGCGCCCCGGGCGCGCTACAGCGGCGGCTCAGGGCCGCTGGAACACCGGCCAGCCGTCCAGCGGCCGCCCGTCGGCCACGCCCGGCCGGCGATAATGCGTGATCATCTCATAGCTCTTCTGCGGGCCGTCGACGTCCCAATGGCTGGTCCACCCGGTCTCGCGGAAGGCATAGGCGACGCGGTATAGATCGGCGCCGCAGCGATGCTCGGCCACCGGATCGTCGGTCTCGAACCCATGGAAGGGGCGACCGTCCTCGAACATCACCTCGACCCGACCCGGCGCCGGAAAGCGCCACAGCGAGACGCGCGCGGCGTGATAGTCGGCACCGCGAAAGCGCAGCACCCCGCTCTCGCGGCAGGCCAGCGTCGCCCCCGTGGCCGCCGCCCCCGCCGCCCCTGTGGCCGTCGCGCCCGTCGCCGTCGCGTTCGTCGGAGCGCGTCGCGTCGGTGTTCCGCTCGCCGGGCGGTCGGTCGCGGGGACGGCGGCGGCGGGTACGAACACCGCCTCGCCCCACAGCTCGCCGATCACGCCCTCGGGCACGTTGCGGATCACCCGGGTGATCGCCCAAAGCCCCGCCAGAAACGCCGCCGTCGGCACCGGCCCCTCCCCTGCTGCCCGCCGCCCGGCTCCCTTGACACCCGACCGGCGCCCCGCCAGTCAAGCGGCGCGCGCTCGCGGGTCCGGCCGTGCACCGCGCCTCCACCCCGGAACGGATGCCCCGATGATCCCGCGATACAGCCGCCCCGCCATGGCCGCCATCTGGTCGCCCGAGACCAGGTTCCGCATCTGGTTCGAGATCGAGGCCCACGCCTGCGACGCACAGGCAGCCCTGGGCGTGATCCCCAAGGAGGCGGCCGAGGCCGTGTGGAAGGCCGCCGACGTTGAGTTCGACATCGCCCGCATCGACGCGATCGAGGCCGAGGTCAAGCACGACGTCATCGCGTTTCTCACCCACCTGGCCGAGCATGTGGGCGAGCCCGCGCGCTTTGTGCACCAGGGCATGACCTCGTCCGACGTGCTGGACACCTGTTTCCACATCCAACTCACCCGTGCAGCGGACATCCTGCTCGAGGATCTGGACCAGCTCCTCGCCGCGCTGCGCCGCCGGGCGTTCGAGCACAAGCTGACCCCCTGCATCGGCCGCAGCCACGGCATCCACGCCGAGCCCACGACGATGGGCATCAA
>JBCCMW010000242.1:0-6542 GCA_039026175.1 Pseudomonadota bacterium | reverse complement strand
GAGGCACCGTAGGGGCAAATCGCGATGCTGGTGGGTCGGGGTGGATGTGCGCGCCGACCCACCAGCATCGCGATTTGCCCCTACGGTGCCTCAGGCGCTGCGCGCCACGCCCACCAGCGCGGGGCGCAACAGACGGCCAGCGATGGTAAAGCCCGGCTGCATCACCTCGATCACCGTGCCGGGCTCGGCGCCCGGCACCGGCGCCTCGAACATCGCCTGGTGCAGATTGGGGTCGAACTTCTCGCCCTTCTCCGGCCGGTGCAGCTCGATCTTGTGCTTCGAAAAGGCGTTGACCAGCTCGCGCGCGGTCAGCTCCAGCCCCTCGATGAACGCGCCGTGGCCCTCGCGCAGGCTGTCGTCCACCGCCGCCAGCGCGCGCTCCATGTTGTCGTGCACGCTCAACAGGTCGCGGGCCAGCTTGGTGCCGCCATAGGTCTCGGCGTCGCGGCGGTCGCGGTCGGCCCGGCGGCGCACGTTCTCGGCCTCGGCCAGCGCGCGCATCAGCTTTTCCTTCAGCGCGTCGCGCTCGGCCGTCAGCGCCTCGACCTCGGCATGCAGCGCTTGGCGCTGCTCCTCGGCGATCGCCTCGTCCAGGCCCGGCACCAGATCGTCGAGCGTGGGCGGCTCGGCACCGTCCGGACCCGGCGCGTCGCCGAGCGGATCGTCCGAGGCCTGTCCGGGCGCGCCAGCGCCATGGGCCGACGCCTCCTCGATGGGTGCGTCCCTGGCCGGTACTGCATCGGCAGGCTCCTCGACGGCCTCGGCCGCGGTCTCGGGCGCGGCGTTCCACGCCGTGTCGGGCCCTGCGTCGGGCCCTGCGTCGGACCCTGTTTCGGGTTCTTTTTCGGGCGCCGGCTCAGATCCCCTGTCAGGCCCAATGTCAGGCCCCATGTCAGGCCCCGACTCAGGTCGCGTCTCAGGCACCGTCTCGGCGCCCGACTTGGGCCCCGTCGGCGGTACCGTCTCGGATGTCTCGGGCGTACTTGCGGCGCCCTGCGGCGGCTCGCCCGCTGTGCTCTGGTCCTTTGCGATCTTCTCGTCGTCCGTCATGTCGCCTCTCCTGCCGGCGCCCCGCCTGCCGGGCGGCGCCACCGGGTTCTGCCGTCGGGCGGGCCTAGTCGCCCGCCGCGCCCTGGCGCTCGCTGCCCGCCTGCGGCCCCGCCTGCGGTCCCGCGCCGGCGGTCTCGTCGCGGCGCGTGCCGCGCGACGGCGCGCCGCTCTCCATCCCCGTCACCACCCGGCCCACAACGCGGGCGGTATAGTCCACGATCGGCACGATGCGCGCATAGTTCAGCCGCGTCGGCCCGATCACCCCGATCGCCCCGATCACCCGGCTCTGATGGTCGCGGTAGGGCGCCACCACCAACGATGAGCCCGAGAGCGAAAACAATTTGTTCTCGGCCCCGATAAACACGCGCACGCCGCTGCCGCCTTCGGCCTGTTCCAGCAGGCTCGCGATATCGCGCTTGCGTTCCAGGTCGTCGAACAGCTGGCGCACGCGCTCGAGCTCAGTCACCGTCTGCCCGTTCTCCAACAGATGCGCCCGGCCGCGCACGATCAGCTGCGCGTCGATCGCATCGGCGCCCGCCTCGGTGCCCCCGTCGGCGCCGCCGGGCGACCACAGCGCGATACCGCGTTCGACCAGCGAGGCGGCGAGCGCATCCAGCGAACGGCGGTTGGCGGCGATCTCGTCGGCCACCTCGCGCTGCGCCTCGCCCAGCGTGCGGCCCCGCAGTTTGGCGTTCAGGAAGTTGGCCGCCTCGCGCATGGCCGAGGGCGTGAGCCCGCTCGGCGGCTCGAACACCCGGTTCTCGACCGTGCCGTCCGACATCACCAGCACCGCGATGCCCCGCTCGGGACCGAGCGCGATGAACTCGACATGCTCGACGGCGGCCTGGCGCTTGGGCGCGTAGACCAGCGAGGCGCAGTGCGAGAGGCCCGAGAGCAGCGCGCCGGCGTGGTCCAGCGCAGCCGCCACGTCGGCTGGCGCCTCCATCACGCGCTCGATCTCGTGGCGCTCGTCGGCCGAGACGTCGCCGACCTGCAGGACCGCGTCGACGAAGAGCCGCAGGCCGAGGTGCGAGGGCACGCGCCCGGCCGAGACGTGGGGGCTGTCGAGCAGGCCCGCGAACTCCAGATCCTGCATGACGTTGCGAATGGTGGCCGGCGACAGGCCCTCCAGCGACTGGCGAGACAGGGTGCGCGAGCCCACCGGTTCGCCGGTCTCCAGATACGTCTCGACGAGCTGCCGGAAGATCTCCCGGCTGCGGTCGTTCAGATCCTCGAGGCTCGGCGTCATCGTGGGCACGGCGTCACGCTCCAAGACGGCCTGCAGGACGGCCGGTCCCGCCCGCCAGCGCCGCAGGTATGTGCCTGCGAACGGCACGTCAATTGCCCGACCGGCCGGGGCAGCGCGCCCGGCGGCCCACAGGATGCCCGGAACGGCGCCCTCTACCCCACCCGGCCCAGCGCCCGAGCCGGCACGCGGCCAGCGCGCCGCGCAGCGCCCGCGCCCGGAACGGCACTCGGGACAGCGCCCGGGACAGCACTCGGGACAGCACTCGGGACAGCGCTGGGCGACGCAGTCACCCAGGGGTCGACGCGTGCCCGGCGGGTCGCGGCACAACCCAGCGTGGGTGGACGCCCCGGCAGCGACCTTCTAAAGCCCACAGCCGTACGCGACGGACGGGAGGGGTACCCGGCCGAAGCCCCCCATCGGCATCAGCCTTGCCAGGAGAGCACCGATGCGCCCATCCGGCCGCCAGCCCGACGCGCTGCGCCCTTTGACGATCGAGACAGGCTACACGCGTCACGCCGAGGGGTCGGCGCTGATCCGCATGGGCGACACCGTCGTGCTGTGCACCGCCACGGTCGAGGACAAGGCGCCGCCGTTCCTGCGCAATAGCGGGCTCGGCTGGGTGACGGCCGAATACGGGATGCTGCCGCGTTCGACCCATACCCGCTCGCGACGCGAGGCAGCGACCGGTCGGGTGGGCGGGCGCACCCAGGAAATCCAGCGCCTGATCGGGCGCAGCCTGCGCGCCGGGCTCGACCGTGTGGTGCTGGGCGAGCGCCAGATCGTGGTGGACTGCGACGTGCTGCAGGCCGACGGCGGCACGCGGACGGCCTCGATCACCGGCGGCTGGGTGGCGCTGCGGCTGGCGGCGCAAAAGCTGGCCGATGCCGGGACGGTGAGCGAGAACCCGATCCGCGAGCCCATCGCCGCGATCTCGTGCGGGATCTACAACGGCACGCCGGTCCTGGATCTCGACTATGCCGAAGACAGCCAGGCCGATACCGACGCCAACTTTGTGCTGACCGGCGGCGGCGGGCTGGTCGAAGTTCAGGGCTCGGCCGAGGGGGCGCCGTTTTCGGAGGACGAGCTCCTGGCGCTGTTGAGCTTGGCGCGCAAGGGTTGCGCCGAACTGGTCGCCGCCCAAAAGGCCGCCGCGGGCGCATGAGCGGCGCCGACGGCGAGCGTCCCTCGGCTCCGCCGCATCGCCGGCTGGCCCCGGGCCGGCTGGTCGTGGCTAGCCACAACGCCGGCAAAGTGCAGGAGATCCGCGATCTGCTGGCGCCCTTCGGCATCGACACGGTGTCGGCCGCGGAGTTCGGCCTGCCCGTGCCCGAGGAGACCGAGACGACGTTCACCGGCAACGCGCGCCTCAAGGCCCACGCCGCGGCCGCGGCCACCGGGCTGCCGGCCCTGTCCGACGACAGCGGCCTGTCGGTCGCGGCGCTGGACGGCGCGCCCGGTGTCTATACCGCCGACTGGGCCGAGACGCCGTCGGGCCGCGATTTCGCCCGCGCGATGGGCCTGGTGCGCGCGCGCCTGGCCGAGCGGGGCGTGGACCTGGCCGCCGGCGCGCCGGCCGCCGCCACGTTCCACTGCGCGCTGACGCTGGCCTGGCCGGACGGGCACGACGAGACGTTTCTGGGCGCCTGTCCCGGCGGTCTGGTGTGGCCGCCGCGGGGCGATCTGGGCTTCGGCTACGACCCGATGTTCGTGCCGACGGCCGGCGAAGGCAGCCAGACCTTCGGCGAGATCGCCCGCGCCGCCAAGCACGGTATGAGCCACCGCGCCGATGCCTTTGCCCAGCTCGTCGCCGCCTGTCTGTCGGGTTGAGCCCGCCCTGGCCCCGCCATCGCACCGGCGCTGCCCGGCTCCACACCCGCCGACGCGGCCGCCGCTGCCGCGCGACGGCACCGCCGCCCGTGCGCCCGCCCCTCCGGCCCCTCACCGCTCCCCAACCGGCACCGGCCCCAACCGTCACCGCCGCCAAACCGCCACCGGCCTCCAACCGCCTCCGACCGCAACCGTCACCGGCCGTAACCGCCACAGGCCCCAACCGCCACCGGCCTCAACCGCAACCGGCTACCGCAACCGGCCCCAACCGTGACCGCACCCCCAACCGCCACCGGCCTCCAACCGCCACTGGCCGCGACCGCAACCGGCCCCAACCGCCACCGGCCCCGACCGTCACAGGCCGCAACCGCCACCGGCCGCAACCGCCACCGGCCCCGACCGTCACAGGCCCCGACCGTCACAGGCCGCAACCGCCACCGGCCGCAACCGCCACCGGCCGCAACCGCCACCGGCTCCAACGGCCACCGGGCGCAACCGTCACAGCGCCCCAAGCGCCACTGGCTGCGGTGCGGCGGTGGACGGTGGGGGCGGGATGGGGCAGGTGGTCGCTCGACCCCTGCACACACCGCCGGAGACCGCCGATGACCCGCCGCTTAATCTCGACCGGCTCGCCCTTCGAGCGCGATTACGCCTACAGCCGCGCCGTGGTGCAGGGCGACTGGTGTTTCGTCGCCGGGACCACGGGCTACGACTACGCGACCATGTCGATGCCCGAGGACGTGGCGGCGCAGGCCGAGAATGCGCTGGCCACCATCCGCCGCGCGCTGGAGGATGCAGGCTTCGCCATGGCCGATATCGTGCGCACCGTGATCTACCTGCCCGATGCGGCCGACCATCCGGCCATCGCGCCGGTGCTGCGCGCGGCCCTGGGCGACGTTTTGCCCGCCAACTCGACGGTGGCGAGCCCGCTCCTGAAGCCCGAAATGAAGATCGAGATCGAGGTGACGGCGCTCCGCCGCCCCGCGGGATGATGGGGCCTGCGCCCGGAAACCCCGCCGGGCAGACCCCTGCGCGCCTGCTTGGTACCGCTCAGGGGCGCGCAGAGGGGCGCGCGCAGAGTGGGGGCGCGCAGATGAGGGCGCGCGAAGGGCCCGCGCGGGTGGCGCGCTAGAAGGGAGAGCCGAGCATGACCCTGACGGCCCGATCCAGCGCTGCGCCCGATCACCCGTGCGCTCACCCAGATGGCCGCGCACGTGGCTGCGCGCCTGGCCCCATACCCGCCCAGGCCCCCACCGACGCGTCGGGCAGCGTGCCCGACTGGCAGGCGGGCGGTTTCGGTCTCTACGTCCACTGGCCGTTCTGCCAGGCCAAATGCCCCTATTGCGACTTCAACAGCCATGTTTCGCGCGCGCGAGTGGACCATGCCGCCTGGGCCGCAGCGCTGCTGCGCGAGATGGGCGCGATGCGGGCCATGACGGGGCCGCGGCGGCTGGACACCCTGGTCTTCGGCGGCGGCACGCCCTCGCTGATGGCACCGGCGACCGTCGCGCGGGTGATCGAGGCGGCAGACCGTCTCTGGGGCCTCCTCCCCGGGGCCGAGGTGACGCTCGAGGCCAACCCCACCAGCGTCGAAGCCGCCGCCTTCGCCGGCTATGCGGCCGCCGGGGTCAACCGCGTGTCGATCGGCGTTCAGGCGCTGGAGGACGCGGCGCTGCGGGCGCTCGGGCGGCTGCATTCGGTGGCCGAGGCGCTGGCCGCCATCGCCACCGCGCGCGCGGCGTTCGACCGGGTGTCCTTCGATCTTATCTATGCGCGCCAGGGCCAGACGCCGGCGGACTGGCGGGCCGAGCTGGCGCGGGCGCTGGATCTCGGGCCCGACCATGTGTCGCTCTACCAGCTGACCATCGAGCCCGGGACGCGGTTTGCCGAGCTCTACGGCCGCGGCCGCATCACCCTGCCCGAGGACGGCGTGGCCGCCGATCTCTATGCCGCAACGGGCGAGGCGACGGCGGCGGCGGGGCTGGCGGGGTACGAGGTCTCGAACTATGCGCGGCCGGGGGCCGAGAGCCGGCACAATCTCGTCTACTGGCGCTATGGCGACTATGCCGGGGTAGGGCCAGGCGCGCACGGGCGGCTGACGCTGGGCGACGGGAGGCGCCTCGCGACCGAGACCGAGCGCGATCCGGCCGCCTGGCTGGCCCGTACCATGGCCGAGGGCGCGGCGATGACGCTCACAGAGCCGGTCGCGCCGCCGGACCAGGCCGGGGAGATGGTGCTGATGGGCCTGCGCCTGGCCGAGGGGATCGATCTGGCGCGCTATGCCCGTCTGGCCGGCGCGCCGCTGGCCGAGGACCGGATCGCGCCGCTGGAAAGCGACGGCCTGGTGCGGCGCGACGACGGTCGACTGATCGTCACGCCGGATGGGCGCCCGTTGCTAGACGCTGTCCTGCGCGCG
>JBCCMW010000241.1:0-6545 GCA_039026175.1 Pseudomonadota bacterium | reverse complement strand
GCGGGCTGGCCGGGAGACTGCGATCCTGCCCGTCGTCTTCGCCGCCCTCGGCCATCGCCTAACGCCCGTCCCTAGCGCCCGTTCCTAGCGCCCGTCGCGCGCGTGCAGCGTCGCGGCGTCGCCGGGTATGGGCTCGATCCAACCGGGGGTGGCTGCCATAAGCCACCGGCCATAGAGTTCGGGTGTCGCGTACCACAGCGTGGCGAGGCCGAGACCGATGACGAGCGGGGCGCCGACCAGCGCGACCAAGAGCTGGGGCATCGCACGGCTGAGCGCGCCCAGCGCCAGGTTGTAGCTGAACCCGACGATCACGAACGGTGCGGCGAGCGACAGGCCGAGACCGAGCGCCCGCTCGGCCCCGATCACGCCCCAGGCGACGATGTCCTCGGCCAGATACTCGGCCGGCTGGCGGGCCATGCCCGTGGGCGGCGGTCGCGGGGATGGACTGCCCACCGCCGGGTCGGGGGATAGGGCGCCGGGCGAGAGGGCTTCGGGCGAGAGGGCTTCGGGCGAGAGGGCTTCGGGCGAGAGGGTGCCGGGCGACAGGGAGCCGGGCGAGAGGGAACCGGGCGACATGGAACCGTGCGACAGGGCGCCGACAGCCTCGCCGCTGGACGGACCGTGCAGCGCCGCGGGCATCAGCGGCGCGGCCAGCGCCGACGGTGCGGACAGCCCGAACGGCAGCGCCTCGTAGAGCGCGACGACCGCCACGACGGCGTCGACATGAATGCCGGCGAGCAGCGCCAAAGTGATCCCGCCCATGGTCAGCAGGGTTGCCACGGGCGGCTCGGCCTCGGTCGAGGTCGGGGTGCCGAACAGGTGCGTCAGCGTCATGCTCTGCGCGGCGATGGTGCCTGCGGTCTGCAGCGCGAAGACCGCGACGCGCAGGCCGAAGCCGATGATCAGGCCCGCCAGCGCCTCGCCCGCGATCGCTGCCATCAGCGCCGTAGGGGTGCGCGGGACCAGCGGCAGCAGCGCCGGCATCACCACCGGCAGGGCCAGCGCCGTGATGGCCAGCGCCACGCCCAGGCGCACCCGCATCGGCACGATGCGTTCGCCAAAGCCGGGGAGAAAGGCCATGATGCCGCCCACCCGCGCGAACACGCAGACGGCCAGCGTGACGCTGGACGCGGCCGTGGCGGCGTCGATGGCTAGGACGCTCATGCCGCCGCCCCCTGCGCCCTGTGGCCCCCGGCCGCGTCGGCCGGGCAACGCCTGCAGCGAGCCGCGGCCGCGCGATCGGGCGGGTGGGTTCCCCGCGCGCACGGCCGGGGCGCGGCTCGTTGCGGGGCAAAGTGCCGCCGGGCACGCGCGGCCGCGGCGGTCGTCCGGGGCCCGGCGTTGGTTTTCCCGCTCATGTCGGGTCGGCGACCGTGCCGAGGAGCGCCACCGGGGTGCGCAGGCCGATCTCCTCGAGCGCCAGCACGGGATTGGTGATGCCCCGGGCGAGCAGCACCTCGCGCACGACCCGCCGCCAGCGGGCGGGCACGGCCAGCACCGCCACCACCCCCTGGCGCGCGGGCGCGGCGATGGCGTTGGCGACGGCATCGGCCAGTTCCGCGAACCGGCCGGGATGCAGCGTTGTGCCAACGGTGCCGCCCGGCCCAGGGTCGTCAGCGCCGTTCGACGCGGCGGACGGCCCGGCACTCGCCCCGCCGTGGCCCGGTGCGCCGCCCATCATCGCCACCCACCCCTCGCCCAGGCGGACGAGGGGCACCTTGCCGTCGGCGCCGGCCAGACGCGCGGTGATGATGAAGGCCAGCCGGCGGCGCACGTGGTCGAGGCTTGCCTCGGGGTCCAGCGCCGCGCTGTGCGCCTCGGCCACCGCTTCGAGCAGAAGCGGCAGGTTGCGCACGGGCACCTGCTCGTCCAGGAGCTGGCGCAGCACGGCCTGCAGCGCCTCGGGCGGCACCCGGTCGGGGATGAAATCGTCGATCAGCTTGGCGTTCGCCTCGGCCCGCGCGGGATCGGAGGGTTTGGCGAAGGCATCGAGCAGGCGGCGGAGCGCGCGGCGCGTGAACAGCCGGCCGAGGTTGTTCTTCACCGTCTCGAGCAGGTGCGTCGCCACCACCTCGGCCGGGGTGATCACGGTGAAGCCGCCGGCCGCCGCGTCGTCGTGCAGCCTGGCCGGCACCCAGCGCGCGGGCGCCTTGTAGACCGGCTCCTGCACATCGGCCCCCTCCAGCGAAAGCGACGCGCCCTCGCGATGCAGCACGAGCACGTGGCCGGGCTCCAACCGCGCCCGCGCCGCCTCGGTGCCCTGCACCAGGATGGCATAGTGGCCCTGCGCCAGCAGCGGATCGTCGGTCAGCCGGATCTCGGGCAGCACGATGCCGAACTCGCTGGCCACATGGCGGCGCAGATTGGCGATCCGCGCGTCCAGCCCCGCCGCGCTGTCGATCATCGCGCCGACGATCGAGGGGTGGAACCGGACGTGCACCTCGTCGACGTCGATCAGATCGCCGAGCGCGCGCTCGCGGGCGGCGACGCCGGTCTCGGCCTCGGGCACCTCGGCCACCGGCACGGGCGCCTCGGCCGCGTGGCGCGCCGCCGTCCAGGCCGCACCGCCCAGCGCCATCGCACCGGCCAGGAACGGCACGGCCGGCAGCCCGGGCATCAGCGCGAACAGCGCCATCAGCGCGGCCACGGTGGCGAGCGCGGCCGGATAGCCGCCGAGCTGGGCCACCATCGCGCGGTCGGCGGTGCCGACCACCCCGCCCTTGGACAGCAACAGCGCCGCGCCGATCGACGTGATCACCGACGGGATCTGGCTGACGAGCCCGTCGCCGACGGTCAGCACGGCATAGGTCTCGACCGCGCTGCCCACGCTCAGCCCGTGGACCAGCGTACCCATCGCCAGGCCCATCACCAGGTTCAGCAGCGTGATCAACAGGCCCGCGATGGCATCGCCTTTGACGAACTTCGAGGCACCATCGAGCGAGCCATAGAAGGTGGTCTCCTCCTGCTCGATCTTGCGCCGCGCCGTCGCCTCTTCGTGGCTGAGCGCGCCTGCGGCGACATCGCTGTCGATCGCGAGCTGCTTGCCGGGCATGGCGTCCAGGGCAAAGCGCGCACCCACCTCGGCCATCCGCCCCGCGCCCTTGGTGATGACCACGAAATTCACGATCATCAGCACGAGGAAGACGACGAGGCCGAGGAACAGGTTGCCGCCCATGATGAAGTGGGCGA
Source organism: Pseudomonadota bacterium (assembly GCA_039026175.1). GTDB lineage: Bacteria > Pseudomonadota > Alphaproteobacteria > Rhodobacterales > Rhodobacteraceae > Thermohalobaculum. The sequence continues at coordinate 3,356 of JBCCMW010000241.1, read as the reverse complement.
ACCCCTCGATCACACCGCCGGCCGCATCGGTGCCGGTGTGACCCTGCCCGATGATCAGTTTGGTCGAGGCGACGTTCAGCGCCAGTCGCAGCATCAGCGCGCCCAGCAGCACGGTGGGGAAGGCGGAGAAATCCAGCGGGCGCTGGATGAAGAGCGTGATCGTAAAGATCAGGATGGCGAGCGCGAAGGACAGGGCGAGGCCGATGTCCAGCGCCCAGGCCGGCATCGGCAGCACCATCACGCAGATCACCGCCATCAGCGCGAGAGCGAGCAGGATGGTCGGCTGAAAGAGTGCACGCACCGGCATCAAAGGCGCCCGATCATCCCTGTTCTAAAATACACTGCGTCGCTTTCCTCATCGTCGGTCTGCGTTGGTTCAGCGGCGAGATCGCCGCGCGTGGCGCGCCCTGCATCGGGTCGGGAACGCCGTTGCCCGCACCGCCTGTCTGCATCTGCGCTGGAGCTTGTTCGCCATCGGCACCCCCCGGGCGCCGAGGCGCCGCCATGCGGCGGTCAAAAGCCCGCGATCCGGTCGAGCATGTCGCCGAAGAAAGCGATCATGATCCCGGTCATGAACGCCTGCGTCGCGACGAACACCACGACGATCGCGACGAGCTTGGGCACGAAGGTCAGGGTCAGCTCCTGCACCGAGGTCAGCGCCTGCAACAGACCGATGGCGAGACCGGTCAGCAGGGCAACCACCAGGATGGGCGCCGAGACCGCAAGACCGCTCCACGCCGCCTGCCGGATCACGTCGATCATCTCGCTTTCGTCCATGCGCCCGCCTCTGTGTTCGGCCGTGCCCGGCACCCTTTGCGCAGTGGCCGATCAGACCGGCATGCGCAGGATGTCCTGGTAGGCTTGCACCACGCGGTCGCGCATCACGACGGCCGTCTCCAGCGCCAGCTCGGCGGTGCTCAGCGCCTCGACCATCGATTGCAGGTCGCCCTCGCCGCGCACGGCGTCGCCCGCCTGGCGCTCGGCTGCGGCGATGTCGCCCTCCAGCCGGCGCGCGGCATCGGCCAGCGCTTGCGAGAAAGACCCGTCGCCGCCTGCCGGGGCGGCGTTTTCGCGGTTGCGGTACAGGCGGTTGGCCAGGGCCGAGGCCGACGTCGCTTCTGCGAACATGGCAATATCCTCTGATCAGCGGCGTTGCAGGAGATCCAAGAGGCCGCCGCGCATGCGGCGGGCTTGGTCGAACATAGAGAGGCTGGCCTCGTAGGAGCGGTGCGCCTCGCGCGCGTCGGCGATCTCGATGATCGGATCGACATTGCTGCCGGGGCGCAGACCGTCGGCATCGGCGAGCGGATGCCCGGGCTCCAGCACCTCGGCCACCGGCGTCCGGTCGAGGCGAACGCGGCCCGGGACGACGCGCGCGGCACCTGCGGCCCCCTCCTGCGCCACGTCGAAGCTCACGAGCTTGCGGCGAAAGCCGGGGACGTCGGCACCGGCGAGGTTTTCGGCGATCAGCCGCAGACGCAGCGCCTGGGCCGAGAGCGCGCTGGACGAGGTCGCCATGGCACGGCTGAGATCATCCATGGCGCTCACCGCTGCCGGCCGAGGCCGAGGCGCATAAGGTCGATCGCCTTGCCGTAGACGCCCAGTGCAAGGCGATGCTGCCCCTCGGCACCGGCTGCGCGCACCATCTCGACACCGACATCGACGCCGTTACCGTTGGGCTCTACGCCTTGGCGCGCCTCGACGACGCGCGGGGCGCCGCCGATGGGATCGGTGGCGTGGGCCGCGCGGGTGGCGCGCATCGTCTCGGCAAAGCTGATGGGGGCCGGGAACTGCGGCGGCGCCAGGTCGCGGCTGCGATAGCCCGGCGTGTCGCGGTTCGCCAGGTTCTCGGCGATCAGGCGCTGACGCTCGCCGGCATGGCGAGCGAGCTGCATCGCATCTCTGAACAGCGGCACGTCTATCATCGCGGTCGCCCATTCTTGTCGACTGCCCGGATCGTACGGCGCCTCCAGCTAACGCCGCGCTAATGGTCGTGGTTACGACTGCACAAACGCCTCCAGCAGGCCCGAGATCGTCGGCGCGCTCACGGCTGGGGCCCCAAGAAGCTGCAGCGCCGTGTTGCCGCCCGAGGTCGGTACGCTCTCGATCGAGCGGCGCTGAAGAAACAGGCGTACGGCCTTCTCGACCTCATCGGGCGAGGAGAAGACCGAGAGCGAGCTGCTGGCGAACACGCTCTGACTGCGGTCCTGCAAGCGGTCGGCCAACAGGTCCACGTCCAGCGCGCCCGCGCTCTCGGGCACACCGAGCGCGCCGAACAGCACGGTGCGAAGCGGCCGCGACCCGATCGCGCGGAACCATTTGGACTGATCGGTGCCCTCTTCCTGGACCAGCAGCTCGATCTCGCGGCGGAAGTTGAGGGCGAGGCGCAGGTCGACGTCGAGCTCGCCCACGGCGCGCTCGAACTGGCGTACCTCGAAGGCCTGCGTGATTGTACGGCGGGCCTCCAGCGTGGCCATCGGCGGGCCGGCGCTGAAGTCGAACGCGCGGGCAAAGCGCTTCCACGCCGGGTCCACCAGGCGGGTCGCGAGCCCTTGGGGATTGTCGGCGCCATCCTCCAGTACCTTGCGGATCAGCGCACGTTTGGGAAGCTCCTCCTCCAGCCCGAAGGCGGAGAGCGCGACGTTGAGCAGCGCGCGGTCGGCGACCAGCTCGGCAGCGCTGGTCAGCGTGCCGGCCCGTTCGACGAAATCCGCGGCGTCGCGCGCGATCTCGGGCCGTGCGGCGAACCGCTCGACCTGACGGTCGAAGGTCTGGTCCAGCACGCGCAGGCCGAGAAGACCGCTGGCCGGGATCGCAGGGACGAAGCTCATGGCTCGCCGCTGCTGCTGCGAAGGCGCAGCGTGGCCCGGGTGGCCCCGCTGTCTGCAGGCGGTGCGCCGGCGACGCCGTTGACGGCGCCCCCATGTGCGGCCCTATTCGCGCCCCCGTTCGCGCCCGTGTCGGCCACGCCGGATCCGGACGCGCCGGCGCCGGGGTCGGCGCTGGGAGCGGTAGCTTGCGCGCTGGTTTGTGCGGGGGCTGGGGCTCGGGCGTGCACGGCACCTGCGGCGCGGCCGGCCAGCAGTATCTCCTCCAGCGGCAGCAGCCGACGCAGATTGCGCAGGCAGCCGTAGAAGTTGCGCCGTCGGAGCTCGCCCAGCGCATCGTCCAGCGCCTCGACGCCGGCGATGCTGCCCAGCGCTTCGCGCAGCTGGCCGATCCCGCGGGTCAGCTCCTGCGCGCTGGGCTCGGGCTCGGCCTCGCCCGCCACCACCAGCTGCGCGGCATAGCAGAGCCGCTTGACCGGGGTCGTGGCGTCGTCGGGGTGGATCGCATCGCGCAGGCGCAGGATCTTG
>JBCCMW010000240.1:0-6582 GCA_039026175.1 Pseudomonadota bacterium | reverse complement strand
GTGGCGCTGGCTCTGGGCTGTGCGCCGGGTCGGGGGGTAGTCCGGGGGGGGGTGGGGTGGCGTGTTTTTGGGGGGGTGGGGTGGGTGGGGGGGGGGGTGGGTCAGTGGCGGGGACGCGGCGATCAAGGATCGCGCACGATGACCGAGGCCTGCGCGTCCCAGCCGATGGTGACGGTCGCGCCTTCCTCGGGCGTCACGGCACAGGTCCAGGCGGGCGCGGTGACCAGCATGTCGCCCAGCGCCCGGGTGGCGATGCGGAACTGCAGGCTCGCGCCGAAGTAGCTGAAGGCGGTCACCGTGCCCTCGACCCGATTGTCGGTGGCCAGCATGGTGCCGCCCGGCGCGATGGCGATCTTCTCGGGGCGAAGCGCCACGGTCACCTCGTCGCCGACCGCCGGCGGCATGCCGGCACCCAGCCCGGTGAGCATCGGCAGGCCCCCCGCGGCAAACCCCACGGTCGTGCCGTCGACCGCGGTGGCGCGTCCCGACAGAAAGTTGGACTTGCCCAGAAAATCGGCCACGAACCGGCTGGCCGGGCGCTCGTACAGCGCGCCGGGACGACCCTGCTGCTCGATCCGACCCTGGTTCATGATCACGATCTCGTCCGACATCGACAGCGCCTCGTCCTGGTCGTGGGTGACGTAGACGAAGGTGGTGCCGAGCCGCTGGTGCAGGCTCTTGAGCTCCCACTGCAGGTCGGCGCGCAGTTTTTTGTCCAGCGCGGACAGCGGCTCGTCCAGCAGCAGCAGATCGGGCTGGAAGACCAGCGCGCGGGCCAGCGCGACGCGCTGCTGCTGCCCGCCCGAAAGCTGGGTGGGGTAGCGGTGCGCCAGATGCGCAAGCTGCACCAGCTCCAGCGCCGCCTCGACCGCCGGCTTGGCGGCCGCGCGCGACCGACCCCGCACCCGCAGCGGAAACCACAGATTCTCGGCCACCGTCATGTGCGGAAACAGCGCGTAGCCCTGGAACACCATGCCGAAGTTGCGCTTGTCCGGCGGCAGGCCGGTGATGTCGGCACCGGACAGCATGATCCGCCCGGCCGAGGGCTCGACGAACCCCGCGATCGCCATCAGCACGGTCGTCTTGCCCCCGCCCGAGGGGCCCAGGATCGTCAGAAAGCTGCCGCGCGGGATGTCGAGGTCGATGCCGTCGACCGCCGCCAGGGTGCCGTAGCACTTGGTCAGCCCGCGCAGCGCAAGAGCGTGGGCACCGGCGGTGCCTGCGCCGGGATCGGCGGGGCTGAGATCGGATCCGGTGTCACGCATGGGCTTGGCTTGAGAGGCAGGCCATGCCCGGATCTTGCCCACAGGGAACGGGGCTGCGCAACACGCAATCAGACGGCGAGCGATTTTCCGACCATCTGCCTCACGGTTGAGCGACGCTTTGCGCGTTAACTGTTCAAATATCCGTCGATCAACGCCTTGTAGCGCTGCGGACCGAACGACTCGCGGTGCCCGCCGTGCACGATGGCGGGCTTCAGCCGGGCCAGCCGGCGCATCGTATCGCGATAGGCGGCGGGATCGCTGTCGGGCAGCGTGTCGATCAGCAGCCCGTCGTAGAGCGCGTCGCCGCCGATCAGCGTAGCATTCGCCTCGTCCCATAGCCCGATCGAACCGGGGCTGTGGCCGGGCAGGTGCAGCACCGTAAAGGCCCGGTCGCCGAGGTCGATAAGGTCCCCCTCCTCGACGAGCCGCGTGGGCTGGGCCGGCGCCACCTGCCAGTCCGCAGGATCGTAGCCGGGGTGGGGCAGGGCTGCGATCACGTGGCCGCGGGTGTCGAACCCCGCCGCCGCCAACGCGGCGCGCTTGTCGGCGGGGTAATCGTCGTAGGACAGCGACCAGTCGGGGTGCGGCGCGGCCAGCCCTGCCGCCTCGGCTGGGTGCATCAGGATGTCGTCCGCGAACTCGGCGGCCGAGCCGACATGGTCGACGTGGCCGTGCGTCAGCAGCAGCGTCACCGGCCGCTCGGTCAGCGGCGCGAGGAAGCCGCGGAGCGAGGCGACGCCCATCCCGGCATCCACCAGCAGATCGCGCTCGGACCCGCGGATCAGGAACATGTTGGCGCGCAGCAGCCGCGAGACGTGCGGCTCCCAGATGCGCAGGATCCCGCCCGGCTGCGGCTCGATGGCAAACCACGGGTCGGCGGCGCGCAGCGCTATGTCGCCCGACATGGGCGCCAGCGGTCGGTCGTTCATGGCAGGCTCTCCTGGTCGGCGGGCGGTGGTGCGAGGCCCGCTTCGGCGGGCGGTGGGGCGAGGCCCGCTTCGGCGGGCGGTGGGGCGAGGCCCGCTTCGAATTGGGCGGTCGTGGCGACGGCGCCGAAGATGCCGCCTTCGACCGTCACCGATCTCAGCGCCCAGGCGTGCAGGTCCGGGTCGACGGCGCCGCAGGCGTCGGCGATCAGCAGCCCATGGTAGCCGCGGTCGGTGGCCTCGCGCAGGGTCGAGTGGACGCAGACGTCGATGGTGACGCCGGCAAAGGCCAGCGCGCGGATCCCGGCGGCCATCAGCAGCCGGTCCAGATCCGTGCCGGTAAAGGCGCCGTTGGCCGTCTTGTCGACCACCGGCTCGCCGGGCTGCGGGGCGAGCTCAGGCAGGATCTGGAACCCCGGTTCGCCGCGGATCAGCACCCGGCCGAGCGGCCCCTGCCGGCCGACGACGGCGCCGTAGCGTGCGGCCTTGATGCGGCGCCAGGCGGGCACATCCGCCAGATCGGGGCGGAAGCCTTGCCGCGTATAGACGACGCGCATGCCGGCACGGCGGGCCGCGGCCAGGCAGCGTTGGATCGGCTGGATGCAGGCGGCGAGCGGTGCGATGTCCTCGCCGATCTGGGCGACATAGCCGTCGGGCGCGCAGAAATCTCGCTGCATGTCGATCACCATCAGCGCGCAGTCGGCCGGACGCAGCGGCTCGAGCGGCCAGGGGTACGGGTCGGCCGCCACGGCCCAGCCCGGCCCCGCGGGGGCGGGCATCGGCTGGCGGGCGGCGTCGCCGTCGTCGGTCGCGGTCATCGGCACTCTCGATTGTCCGGGCGGGTCGGCGGATGAACCCGCGCCGCCTATCGAACGGGCGCGGGAGGGTCGGGCTGTTCGCGTTCGGCACGAGCGGATCGGGCGCAGTCACTTCGGCCGCGGTCTTGTCGGGCGCGGTCTAGTCGGGCGCGGTCACGTCACGCGCCGCCATGCCGGGCGGAGTCATGTCAGGCGCCGCCATGCCGGACGGAGTCATGTCAGGCGCAGTCGCGTAGGGTGCAGTCACGTCGGGCGCGGTCTAGTCGGGCGCGGTCTTGTCGGGCGCGGTCTAGTCGGGCGTGAGCCCCGCAGGCATCGGCAGGGAGGGTGTCAGCAGCGAGGGCGTCGGCTAGCCGGGTGTCGGCTAGCTGGGTGTCGGCGGGACGACTGTCGGCGGGGCGGGCGTAGACTGGGCGGGCATCGGCTGAGGGATCGGGGATCTGGGGCTCGGGCAGGCGCAGGTGGGCCGGGCGCGCTCTGCGCGAATGGCCGGTTTACGCTGGCACCCGAGCGGGCCACTGTCCATCGCGGCGGCGCCCCGCGGGCGTGTACCCGCATGGTCCGCAAACTGCACAGGCGGGCGTCCCAGGCGGGCGTCCCAGGCGGGCGTCCCAGACGGGCGTCCCAGACGGGCGTCCCAGACGGGCGTCCCAGACGGGCGTCCCAGACGGGCGTCCCAGACGGGCGTCCCAGACGGGCGTCCCGGGCGGGCGAGACAAGCGGGCTGGCCAGGCAGGCTACACAGGGGAGACAGGCGATGGACAGGTTGGCGCCCGATCTGGTGCTGCACGGCGGCCGGATCTCGACGATGGCCGGCGGGCCGGCGGGCGCGGGGCCCGAGGGCGGCCCGGTCGTCCAGGCGCTGGCCGCGCGCGACGGCCGCATCGTGGCGCTGGGCGAGGATCCCGAGATCCGCGCCTTGACCGGGCCCGGGACCCATGTCGTCGACCTCGCCGGCCGGCGCGCGATCCCGGGGATCGTCGAGAGCCACGCCCACCCCGACAGCTATGCCGCCCGGCTGGAGACGTGGGAGGACATGAGCCCCGCCCGTCTACCCTCGCGCGAGGCGCTGCTGGCGCGCGTGGCCGCGTTGGCGGCCCAGCGTCCCCCCGACGCCTGGATCGTGGGCTACCGCTTCGACGACGCCAAATCCGGCGGCTATCCCACGCTGGCCGAAATGGATGCCGCGGCCGCGGGCCGACCGCTCTATATCCAGCGCACCGACGGGCATGTCGGCCTCGCCAACAGTGCGGCCTTCGCGGCGGTGGGGCTGGGGCTGGACCCCGCCGACCCGCCGTTCGGCGCCTTCGACCGCGGGCCCGACGGTAGGCTGACCGGCCGCTGCCGCGAGACGGCGGCCCACGCGTTCCTCTCGCCCCTGCACGCAGGCGACACCGAGGCGTCGCTGGCCGACGGGTTGGAGAAGGTGCTGGCCGAATGGCGCGCGCTCGGCATCACCACGGTCTACAACTCGCTCTGCGGCTCGAAGGCGATCGCCGCTTACCAGCGGCTAAAGGCCGAGGATCGCCTCGCCATGCGGGTCGGCATCATCGTGTCGGGCCGCGAGGAGGGGCTGGTCGAGGCCTATGTCGCGGCCGGCATCAAGTCGGGCTTCGGCGACGACTGGCTGCGGGTGATCGGGGTCGAGTGGTGCCCCGACTGTTCGACCTCGGGCCGAACGGCGGCCTATTACGCGCCTTATCTCGGCACGCCGCTGCCGGGCGAGCCGGTGCCCAACACGGGGATGCTGCTGTACGAGGCCGACGATCTGGCGCGCCGGGCGGTGGCCGCGCACCGGGCCGGATTGCAGGTGATGATCGAGGGCGTGGGCGACCGCGGCATCGACTTCGCGCTGGACGCGATCGAGGCGTGTCTGGCCGCGCACCCGGTCGAGGATCACCGCATGCGGGTCGAGCACTGCTGCTATGTGACACCCGCTGTTCTGGCGCGGCTCAAGCGGACGGGGGCGATCGACAGTTCCGCGACCGGGTTCATGCACGACTTGGGCGATGCCTATCGCGCCTATCGCGGCGCCGAGGCGATGGCGGCGATGTGGCCCCACCGCACGCTGATCGACGCGGGCGTGCCGGCGCCCGGCCACTCTGACGCGATGGTCTGCCAGGCCAACCCGTTCGTGGCCCTGTGGTCGATGGTGGCACGGCGCTCGGGCACGGGCGGCGACCTGGACGCGCGCGAGGCCGTGACCCGGGCCGAAGCGCTTGCGGCCTATACCCGGCTCGGCGCCTTCTCGGGGCGCGAGGAGCACCTCAAGGGCCACCTCGCGCCAGGCATGCTGGCCGATGTCGCCGTGTTGGCGGACGATTACTTCACCGTCGCGCTGGACGGGATCCGCGAGGTCCGCGTCGCTGCCACGGCGGTCGGCGGCCGGTTCGCCTGGCACCGCTGACCGCGCGGCGCCCCATCGGCCGACGGCCCCGGCACCCGCCCGCCGAAGGCGCCTCCGGCGACCGGGGTTCTGGGCCCTTTGGGCGAAGCGGTGCACCGCTCCGGCCGGGAGTCATGGCAGCCGAAGCCCCCGGTACCCGCCCGCCGAAGGCACCTCCGGCGACCGGGGTTCTGGGCCCTTCGGGTGGAGCGGTGCACCGCTCCGGCTGGGAATGATGGCAGCCGAAGGCCCCGGTACCCGCTCGCCGAAGGCGCCTCCGGCGACCGGGGTTCTGGGCCCTTCGGGCGCAGCGGTGCATTGCTCCGGCTGGGCGTGATGGCGGCCGAAGGCCCCGGCAAGCAACGACGCCGGAGGCGCTTGGCTAATCGATCTCTCGAGGGCGGGCTGGCAACGGCGAGGTTGGCGGCGCGGTGCGCGCACCCTCGGTCAACGCAGCGGTGCAGACGGTCGTGCCCGCGCCGGCGACCGAGGTCCGCGCCAGCCGCAACCGACATCAGCGCGGTCCGCTGCGGCAGAGGCGGCGGTCCGGCCGGCGCCGGGCGGCATCGACAAGGTCGGCGCCGGCCGTCGCGACGGCAGCGGCGGCGCACCCGCAGCGCGGCCAGTGTCCGTGTCTGCCCCCAGCAATCCCAGCAATCGGCGAGGATGGGAGGAAGTTCGGCACACCGGTCGCCCCGGTGCGGCCGCGCGTGGCCCGTCGTCTCGACGGCTGAAGGATGCCGACCGAGCCCGGTGGCTGGCTCGCGGCCTGCGTCTATGCGTGCCCTCGAAACCGTCTCCAGCCCGCTCGATGGACACCTGAGACCGGGTCTCGCTCCGCCCTCGTGCCATCGCGCCGCCCGCGGGCGATGGCTGGCGAGGTGGGCAGCGGCGCGGGCGCCGGCGGACCGTCTCGCGGTTGCGGGGTCGATGGAGACGTCTCACTGTTGGCCGTACATGACCCCGTCGCCGAGACCTCGGCAGCGATGGTGGACCGGTATCCTCACGATCCAGGGTGGGTCGTCAGGGGCCGGGGCGATGGATCTGCGGTGTTGCCGGATCGGCGCGGGCGGGGGTGTCGGACTGTCGGTGGCGATTTTGGCCCTCGAGAGCGGGCCGACGCGATCTGCGAGCGACGGGCGCCGCGTGGATCGCTCGGCGCGCCGGCGCGGCTTTGGGATGACGGC
>JBCCMW010000239.1:0-6591 GCA_039026175.1 Pseudomonadota bacterium | reverse complement strand
GTCTGCCCGGTCTTTTGCAACGTGTTGAGGAGTTTGATCTGAAAGCCTTGAAGGGCGGCCAGTCGCGTCGGCGACGGCCGAGGCCAGGTCCTGGCCGTGTTCGGCCGCGATCAGCCGCAGCACCATGTCGGTGGCGGCACTGCCGCCGGCGCAGGTAAAGACCCGGTCCTCGATCACGTAGAGCAGGTTCTCGACCTGCACCTCGGGGAAATCCTCGGTAAAGGCGGCGAGGTTTTCCCAGTGGATGGTGCAGCGGCGGTCCTGCAGCAGGCCGGCCTTGGCCAGCACGTAGGTGCCGGTGCAGACGGCGCCCAGGCGCACGCCGCGCCGCGCCTCGCGCCGCAGCCAGGTGATGACGGGGCGCGAGGCCGCAGCCTCCAGCCGGACACCACCGCAGACCACGATCGAGGCGCTGCGCGGCAGCTGGTCCAGCGCGCCGTCCACGCCCACCGATACGCCGTTCGAGCAGGTGACCGCGGCGCCGTCCTCGGACACCGTGCGCCAGGTATAGAGCTCGCGCCGCGCGGTGCGGTTGGCCAGGCGCAGCGGCTCGATCGCGGCGGCGAAAGCGAGCATCGAGAACGCGGGCGAGAGCAGGAAGACGAAGAGCCGGGGCGCTGCCTCGGGCCCCGGGGACGCTGTCGAGACCGAGCAGGGGGCGGCGCGCGCCGGGGCCTGGCCGGTGACCGGCTTGGGCGGTGCGGGGGAGCGTCCCGTGGGCATGGTGCCTCGCTCGGCTGAGGGCCCGACAGCGCCGGCCGGGCGTGGCTTCTGGGTCTCTCTGGTCGCGTCCGCTGTGCAGCCTCTGATCGCGGCAGTGAGAAAGGGTGCTGCAACTCGCTTTCGCCCGTCAAGCGGCGGCGGATAACGCTGCCGAGCGCCACGGCTGGCACCCTATCGGGCCCGGAACGGCACAGTCCGGCGGCGGTGGCGATTTGGAAGGCTTGGCCACCCTGCGGACGTTCGGCTATAGGACGGCGCGACATCAAGGAGGCGACCATGACCAAGCCGTGGAGCAAAGACAGCTGGCGTGTCCGTGAAGGGCTGCAGATGCCGGCGTATGCCGATGCCGAGGCGCTGGCCTCGGTGCTTGGACGGCTGTCGTCGTATCCGCCGCTGGTCTTTGCGGGCGAGGCGCGGCGGCTGCGCGCGCGGCTGGCCGAGGTGGTGGACCGCCGGGCGTTTCTGCTGCAGGGCGGCGACTGCGCCGAGAGCTTCGCCGACTTCAAGGCCGACAACATCCGCGACACGTTCCGGATCATGCTGCAGATGGCCGTGGTGCTGACCTTTGCCGCGCGCGTGCCGGTGGTGAAGGTCGGGCGCATTGCCGGCCAGTTCGCCAAGCCCCGCTCCTCGCCCGTCGAGACGCAGGACGGGGTCGAGCTGCCCAGCTACCGCGGCGACATCGTGAACGGCTTCGAGTTCACGCCCGAGGCGCGGATCCCCGACCCCGAGCGGATGATCCATGCCTATATGCAGTCGGCGGCCACGATGAACCTGCTGCGCGCCTTCGCGACTGGCGGCTATGCCGATCTGCACCGGGTGCAGGCGTGGAACCTGGATTTCGTCCGCGCCTCGGCCGAGACCACGGCCTATGGCGAACTGGCCGAGCGGATCAGCCATGCGGTGACCTTCATGGAGGCCTGCGGGGTGACCCCGCAAACGGCCGAGACGCTGCGCAGTGTCGAGCATTACACCAGCCACGAGGCGCTGCTGCTGCCGTATGAGGAGGCGCTGACACGGGTCGATTCGACCACCGGGCAGTCGGTGGCGGGTTCGGGCCACATGATCTGGATCGGCGACCGCACCCGCCAGCCGGACGGCGCGCATGTCGAGTTCTGCCGCGGCGTGATCAACCCGATCGGGCTGAAGTGCGGGCCCAGCCTGGCGCCGGACGAGTTGATCCGCCTGATCGACATTCTGAACCCCGAGAACGAGGCCGGCCGGCTGACCCTGATCTGCCGCACCGGGGCAGGCAAGGTCGAGGCGCACCTGCCGGGCTGGATCAAGGCGGTCGAGCGCGAGGGCAAGCGCGTCGTCTGGTCGTGCGATCCGATGCACGGCAACACGATCAAGGCCGACGGCGGCTACAAGACCCGCCCCTTCGACCGGGTGCTGCAGGAGGTGCGCGAGTTCTTCCAGGTGCACGGGTCGCTCGGCACCTATGCCGGCGGCGTGCATTTCGAGATGACGGGCGCCGACGTGACCGAGTGCACGGGCGGGGCCTATGCGCTGACCGACGCGGACCTGGCCAGCCGCTACCACACGGCCTGCGACCCGCGGCTGAATGCTAACCAGTCGCTGGAGCTGGCCTTTCTGTTGGCCCAGAACCTGTCGGCCGTGGTGCCGCCGCGGCGCCAGACCCCGGTCGCGGCGTTCTGAGCGGCCCGTCGATCGGCGATCCGGCGGCCATGCCGGCCGCGGGTTCAGCTCTCATGTGGGTCGTCGTGGTAACCGCGGCGGCCTCGCAGGGCGTATCCGACAGCGATGCCGCGGCGGTGTGCGCAGCGTTGGGGCCGGACGCCGGGCCCCCGCGCCGGCTCGGCCCTGCGGCGGTCGAGATCCCGTGTGCGGGCCGTCCGGCCGCAGGCCCCGCGGTGTATCCAGCGGGTCTGGACGTCAACGTCGTGCCCGCGGCGGGACAGCGGAAGCGGCTGCTGATCGCCGACATGGACAGCACCATGATCGGCTGCGAGTGCATCGACGAGCTGGCCGATTTGGCCGGCGTGGGGCCCGAGGTTTCGGCGGTCACCGAACGCGCCATGGCCGGCGAGCTGGATTTCGACGGCGCGCTACGGGCGCGTGTCGCGCTGCTCCGCGGCGCCGATGCCGCCCTGATCGACCGGGTGTGGGCCGAGCGGATCCGCCTCAACCCCGGCGCCGAGACGCTGGTGCGCACCATGGCGGCGGCCGGGGCGCACACCATGCTGGTTTCGGGCGGGTTCACCGTGTTCACCGCGCGCGTGGCCGCGGCCGCCGGCTTTGCCGAGCATCGGGCCAACCGGCTGGAGGTTGCGGACGGTCGGCTGACGGGCCGGGTGCTGCCCCCCATCCTGGGCCGCGCCGCCAAGGCCGAGGCGATGGCCGAGGCGCTGGCCGCGCGGGGCCTGACCCCGGCCGATGCGCTGGCCGTGGGCGACGGCGCGAACGACCTGGCGATGGTCCAGGCCGCGGGCCTGGGCGTTGCCTACCGCGCCAAGCCGCGCCTGGCCGAGGCCGCGGACGCCCGGCTGGACCACAGCGACCTGGACGCGCTGCTCGCGCTGCAGGGGATCGGGGCCTGACGGCGGCGGCCGGTCCGCTGTACAAGCGGCCGGCGGTTCTGCGGGCTGGCCGCCGATGGGGGGCCGACCGATGCTGCGGAGCGATGGGATTCGCCGACTGCTGCCCGTGCTGTCCGGCCTCGTCCTCGCCGCGCTCGCCGGACCGGCGGCGGCGCAGGGGGAAGGGCGCACTGTCGCGATGATCCAGAACTGTCTGGACGTGCTGGAACGCGACTACGGCGCGCGGGACATCGCGGTGGGCGAGATCGCGACGCGCGAGGGCGGCCGCACCGTCATCCACATCTACGCCTTCCTGCCCGGCGGGGCCGAGGAGGAGATGCGCTGCGGGATCCCGCCCGGCGGCACCGGGGTCGACCGCGTTGCCGTGCGCCGGGTCGTGGCGGGCAACGCTGGCTGGCTGCCGGCGGACCAGGTGCTGCGCCCGGACCGCGCCGCCCCCCAGGGACCAGCCCCGGCCGACCCGGCGCCGGATACGGTTACCGGGCCAGAGACACCGCTGCCCGGGCCGCCCGGACCGGACGCCGACTGACCGGGTCGGTATTCCATGGGCCAGCGCTCCCTGACCCATCGTTCCCTGGGCCATCGTTCCCTGGGCCAGCGTTCACTGGGCCAGCGTTCACTGGGCCGGAGGGTATTGGGCCGGAGGGTATTGGGCCGGAGGGTATTGGGCCGGAAGGTATTGGGCCGGAGGGTCGTGGGGCAGGGCTCAGCGCCAGAAGCGGATGCCGGCTTCCTGGATCTCGGCCTCGGCGTAGAGACCCTCGATCGCCTCGCCGTAGCCGTTGAAGATCTCGGTCGGCACCCGCTCGTCGGTGCCCAGCACCCGCTCGGTCGCCTGCGACCAGCGCGGGTGCGACACGGCGGGGTTCACGTTGGCCCAGAAGCCGTATTCGCTGGCCTGCAACTCTTCCCAGAAACTGACGGGCCGCTCTTCCGTAAAGCTCAGCCGCACGATCGACTTGATGTGCTTGAAGCCGTACTTCCACGGCGTGTGCAGGCGGATGGGCGCGCCGAAGGGCTGGTGCAGCACCTTGCCGTAGGCGCCGACGACCATGAACGACAGCTCGTGCGCGGCCTCGGCCATGGTCAGCCCCTCGGTATAGGGCCAAGGGTACCAGTGCTGGCGCTGGCCGCGGGCGATGCCCTGGTCCAGGAAGGTCTGCATCTGGACATACTTGGCCGACCCCAACGGCTTGGCCTCGGCCAACAGCGCGCTCATCGGGAAGCCGATCCAGGGGACGACCATCGACCACGCCTCGACGCAGCGGTGGCGGATGACCCGCTCCTCCATCGGCATCCGCGCCAGCAGGTCGGCGACGGCGATGGTGCGCTCCTCTTCGACCAGCCCGTCGATCTGCAGCGTCCAGCCGTCGGTCTGCAGCGCATCGGCCGCGTCGTGGATCTGCTTATGCGAGCCGAATTCGTAGAAGTTGTTGTAGGTCGTATTGACGCCCTCGTCGGTCACAGGGCGGCCTGCGTCGGCAAAGCCGGGGTTGAGATCGGGCATCGGCGTAAAGGGCGAGCGGGGCGCCGGCAGGCTGCCCGCCGTGCGCGCACCCTGCGCTGTGCTGTCGGCATCGGCGGCCGCAACGGCTGGGGGCATGCCGCCCATCGTCGCCAGCGCGCCCACCGCGCCGGCGGCGACCAGCCCACCGCCCGCGGCCAGCAGGGCCCGTCGGTTGCGGAACACGTGTTCGGGCGTCGCCGCACGCTCGGGCAGCCACCAGCTCGGACGTTTCAGCCGTTTCATGCGCAATCCCCGCCCTGCACGTCACCTCTGCGTGCCGTAGAGATAGGATGCCGCGCCGCTCAGCAAGCGACCTGCGGCACTGTCCCCACGGCTCTCGCACACACGTGATCGATCTTGGCCGACCAGAGCGATCCCCGGCGGCAGCCCGTGGCCCTGGGCAAAAAAAAGCCGGGCGCAGGGCCCGGCCGAAGTCAACAGGGAGGTATCACAACCTGAGCGGAAAACCGCTCGTTCCATCACCTAGAGTCGATGCTGCGGCGCGACAAGCCGAGGGGGTACCGCCACATGGCAGCTTTGCTTTCGGCGCATAGCGCCTGGTTCCGCTGCGGCGCCTAACTATCTGCCAGCGCGCTGGAATTGCTCGACCTCCCGCAGGATGAAATCGCGGAAGGCCAGCACCCGTTGCGAATGGCGCAGCTCCTCGGGATAGACGAACCACACGGTGATCGCAGGGCTGATGCTGTCGGGCAGCACCTGCACCAGTTCGGGGTACTCGCGGGTGATATAGTCGGGCAGCATCGCGATGCCGAGGTTGTTCACCGCCGCCTTGAGGATGCCGAAGTAGCTGTTGATCCGCAGATGCACGTCGTTGGCGCCCAGGCCCAGCGCTGCGCGCCATTCGATCGACTCGCGCGGCTGGGGCGCGTTGGGGCTGAAGGCCAGGATGCGGTGATGCTCCAGATCGCCGGGCACTGCGGGCGTGCCGTGGTCGGCCAGGTACTGTTCGGTGGCGTAGAGCTTGATCGCAGTGTCCATCAGCGGGCGGCGGATCAGGTCGGCCTGGTTCGGCGAGGAGAGGCGGATCGCGACATCGGCCTCGCGCATCGGCAGGTCCAGCACGCTCTCGGTCAGGATCATCTCGACCTTGAGCGCCGGATGCTCGTCCAGCAGCCGTGCCAGCCGGGGCGCCAGCCACAGCGTGCCGAAGCCGGCCGTGGTGGTGACGCGGAGCTCGCCGAACACGCTGTCCTTGGCGTCTCGGATGCGCGCGGCGGCGGTGGTCAGCCCGCGGGCGATGGACTTGGTCGCTTCGTACAGGATCTCGCCCTGTTCGGTCAGCAGCAGGCCGCGCGCGTGGCGGTGGAACAGCGTCGCCTCGAGCTGCAGCTCCAGCCCGCGGATCTGGCGGCTGATGGCCGACTGCGAGAGGTGGAGCTGGTCGCCCGCGTGGGTGAGACTGCCGGCGTCGGCGACCGCGTGGAAGACACGCAGCTTGTCCCAGTCGATCATGACGCCTCCCTGTGTGCCGCGGTCGGCGGCCGTCGTTCTTGGCCCGATGTCGGGCGCGGCGCCATCCCTTGCGGACCGTTCGGCGCCGGCGGCGACCTGCGGGCCGCGTCGTGTCGGTTCGCGCGACCCTCTCTGGGGTCCTGTGCGGCGTTGCGGTCGCCGCACGCGCCCTGCACTGGCTCTCGGGTGGCCTGGGCCCGCCCGCGACTGCCCGCGACTGCCCGCGACTGCCCGCGACTGCCCGCGACTGCCCGCGACTGCCCGCGACTGCCCGCGACTGCCCGCGACTGCCCGCGACTGCCCGCGACTGCTTGTGCGGTCTGTGGC
>JBCCMW010000238.1:0-6635 GCA_039026175.1 Pseudomonadota bacterium | reverse complement strand
TCTTTTCGGCGTTCCACAGCCCCCCCCTCGCCCGGCGGATGACGGTGCTGGCGGCCTGCGCGGGGCAACACACGACTCTGAATATCCTGTTCGTCGGCGCCAGCTTTCTGGTGTACGTCGGCATTGCCGTGTGGGCCCGCGCGGGCACCACCGAGGAATTCTACGCCGCCGACCGCGGCGTGCACCCGATCACCAACGGCATGGCCACCGCGGCGGACTGGATGTCGGCCGCCTCGTTCATCTCGATGGCCGGTCTGATCGCCTTCACCGGCTACTACGGTTCGTCGTTCCTGATGGGCTGGACCGGCGGCTACGTTCTGCTCGCCCTGCTGCTGGCACCGTACCTGCGCAAGTTCGGCAAGTTCACCGTGCCCGAGTTCATCGGCGACCGGTTCTACAGCCCGACGGCGCGCATCGTCGCCGTGGTGTGCCTGATCGTCGCGTCGATCACCTACGTGATCGGCCAGATGACAGGCGTTGGCGTCGCCTTCTCGCGCTTTCTCGAGGTCGAGAACCACACCGGCCTGATGCTGGGTGCCGCGGTCGTGTTCTTCTATGCCGTGCTCGGCGGCATGAAAGGCGTCACCTACACCCAGGTCGCGCAGTACGTGGTGCTGATCTTCGCCTTTACGGTGCCGGCGGTCTTTATCTCGCTGCAGCTGACGGGCATGCCGCTGCCGCCGCTCGGCCTGTTCTCGGACCATGTCGGTTCGGGCGAGCCGCTGCTGACCACGCTGGACGGGCTGGTCACGGATCTGGGCTTCAAGAGCTACACCGCGGCCGATGTCGACACCGTCAACATGGTGCTGTTCACGCTGACGCTGATGATCGGTACGGCCGGCCTGCCGCACGTGATCATTCGCTTCTTTACCGTGCCCAAGGTGGCCGATGCGCGCTGGTCGGCCGGCTGGGCGCTGGTTTTCATCGCCTTGCTGTACCTGTGCGCCCCGGCCGTGGGTGCGATGGCGCGGCTGAACATCATCGACACGCTGTACCCGAACGGCACCGCGGAGGCGCCGCTCGCCTATGAGGACCGGCCCGAGTGGATCAAGACCTGGGAGCACACCGGTCTGATCAAGTTCAACGACGCCAACGGCGACGGCCTGATCCAGTTCTACGACGACAAGTCGGAGGCGTTCGCGGCCACCGCCGCCGCGCGGGGCTGGGAAGGCTCGGAGATCGTGTTCAACCGCGACATCCTGGTGCTGGCCAACCCCGAGATCGCGGGGCTGCCGCAGTGGGTGATCGCCCTGGTGGCGGCCGGCGGTATCGCCGCAGCGCTCTCCACCGCGGCGGGTCTGTTGCTGGCGATCTCCTCGGCGGTCAGTCACGACCTGCTGAAATCGACGCTGATGCCGTCGATCTCGGAGAAGGGCGAGCTGTTCGCGGCGCGCTGTGCGATGGCCGTGGCGATCTGCGTGGCAACCTATCTGGGCCTCAATCCGCCAGGCTTTGCAGCCCAGACGGTGGCGCTGGCTTTCGGTATCGCGGCGGCCTCGCTGTTCCCGGTGCTGATGATGGGCATCTTCACCAGCCGCGTGAACAACGCCGGTGCCGTCAGCGGCATGCTGGTCGGCCTGTGCTTCACGGTCGGCTACATCTTCCTGCATAAGGGCTGGTTCTTCATCCCGGGCACCAACCAGTTCGCCGACACGCCGGAGACCTGGCTGATCGGCATCTCGCCGCTGGCCATCGGCGCCATCGGTGCGGTGCTGAACTTCACCACCCCGCTGGTGGTGTCGAACCGGACCGAGGAGCCGCCGCAGGAGATCCAGGAACTGGTGGACTCGATCCGCGTGCCCTCGTTCCACGATGAGGAGGAAACCAAGGTGCACGCCGGCGAGTGATCGCCGCGCGCCGGGCCCTCGCCGGCCCGGCATGCCCTTGCCTCTGCCCGTGCTGCCTGCCGCCCGCCGCGCCCGTCGCGGCGGGCGGTATGCGTCTTGCCGCATCGGCGGCGCGCCGCATGCGCTTGCCCACCCGGGTTGCCCACCCGGGTTGCCCAGCCGGGTTGCCCAGCCGGGCACGGCCGGGCACACCGCGGCATGGATCCCTTTGCCCACCACCCCGAGCTGCGCCCGCTGATCGCCGATCCGTCGCAGAGCTTCCTGCGCGACCTGACGATCGCCAAGCTCGAGACGCTGATGCTGGAGCGCGGCCTGCCCGGCGGCTGGTGGCACAGCGACGAGACCCGCGAGGCGCTGCGCGCCGCCTTCCTGGCCAGCCTCCCGCCCGCCGTGGCCGCCGGCGATCTCTGGATCTTCGCCTACGGTTCGCTGATGTGGGATCCGGCGCTGATGTTCGCCGAGGTCCGCCGCGCCCGGGTCGAAGGCTACGCCCGGCACTTTATCCTCAAGGACACCGCGGGCGGGCGCGGCACGCTGGATAACCCCGGTCTGATGGCCGCGCTGGACCGGGGTGCGGGCTGCGACGGTCTTGCCTTCCGCATCCCCCGGCCGCTGGTCGAGCGGGAGACCGAGGTGCTGTGGCGGCGCGAGTTGGTGGGCCCCGCCTATCGCGCGATGCTGCTGGACGCGGTGCTGGACGACGGCACGGTCACCGCGCTTTCCTTTGTCGCCGACCACGAGGCGCCGCAGATCGACCCCGACATCACCCGCGCCGAGCAGCTGCGCTGTCTGGTCCACGGCACCGGTTTTCTGGGCACCAGCCTCGACTATCTGCGCAAGATCGCGGCCAAGGTCGCGGCGCTGGGGATCAGGGATGCCGAGATCGCCGACCTCTTGGCCGAGGCGGAGGCGATGATCGCAGCAGCCCCGACGGCGGACCCGGCCGACGCCGGCGGCAAGGGTTGACACCGCGCCGGCGCCGGGGGCGCCTCGGTTGACAGGGCGGGGTCAAGCCGCGCCTAGTCGCAGGCGAAGGGTTCGGCCTGGACCGCTTCCCCGTCTTTTCCCCGTCCTTTCGCCGTCCTTCCGGTCCCGATCCCGTGCGCCACCCCGACCCGCTCGCCCTGCCAGATCAGCGCATCGGCCTCCTGGGCGGGTCGTTCGACCCGCCGCACCGGGGTCATGTGCACATCACGCGCTGGGCGCTGCGCACCTTCCGGCTGGATCAGCTCTGGTGGCTGGTGTCGCCTGGCAACCCGCTCAAGCCGCACGGGCCGGCCGAGCTGGCGCGCCGCATGGCCGCCTGTCGTGCCGTGATCGACCACCCCCGGGTTCGGATCACCGACATCGAGGCCCGCCTCGGCGTGCGCTACACCGCCGATACGCTGCAGAAGGTGCAGGCGCGCTATCCCGCGACCCGTTTTGTGTGGCTGATGGGGGCCGATAATCTGGCCGGCCTGCACCGTTGGGAGCGCTGGGCCTGGATCATGCAGCACGTCCCCGTCGGCGTGCTGGCCCGGCCGGGCGAGCAGCTCCGCGCCGGGCTCTCGCCCGCGGCCCGCCGGTTCGCCTCCCGGCGCCTCTCCGAGCTCGACGCAGGGCTGTTGGCGCAGACCCCGCCGCCCGCCTGGGTGCTGCTGACGGGGGCGATGTCGGGCCAATCCTCCTCCGCCATACGCGCCAGGGGAGAATGGCCGTAAATCGCTTCCCGCATGCCGGGACGCGCCTGCAACCGAGGGTCGTCAACGCGACATTTTCATTGTTTCTCAACTGTATCGCTGTCACCTGTGGCGATGGAGCACGGGAGGGCAGAATGCCGGGGATGACGTTCGCCTGTTTCCGTTTCGCGGCCGCGTTGGGTTTGGCCGCAGCGATCTTTGCCACGGGCGCCGCGGGGCCGGCGCTCGCCGGGGCGCCGCTCAGCGCGCCCTTTCCGGTGCCGCGGTCCAAGGCGGAACTGCCGCCACCGCCGCCGCCGACGCGCGCGCTGTTGGATCGGGCGCGCCTGACCGGTGTGACCGGCTGGCTGGTCGTGGACATCGACACCGGTGCGGTGGTGGATGCCTACCGGCCGGGCCAGCGCTTCGTGCCCGCCTCGGTCGCCAAGCTGCCCACGGCTGCCTACGCGCTGGACCGGCTTGGACCCGACCATCGCTTCGTCACCCGCCTCGCCGCACGCGGCAGCTTCTCGGGCGGCACGCTGCAGGGCGATCTGGTGCTGGCCGGCGGCGGCGATCCCGAGTTCGACAGCGATGCCCTGGCCGCGCTGATCGACCGGGTGGCGCGCATCGGGCTGACGCGCGTAACCGGGCGCCTGTTGGCCGACCCCGGCCCCTGGCCCGAGATCCCGTCGATCGAGCCGAACCAGCCGGCCGATGCGTCCTACAATCCGGGCGTCGCGGGGCTCAGCCTCAACTTCAACCGCGTGCGGGTGGAATGGCCCGGCCGCGGCGCGGCGCCGGTGGTGGTGGCCCATGCCGCGCGCTCGCGCCCGCCGACCGCGGCGATCCGGGTCGAGCCGGTGGCGCCCGCGGCCGCCCCGCTCGTTGCGGCCGACGATACGCAGGGCGAGCGTTGGCTGCTCGATGCGCGGTCGCTGCGGCGGCCGGGCGCGCGCTGGCTGCCGGTGCGCCAGCCCGGCGCCTATGTGGCCGATGTCGCGCGCGGCCTGATGGAAAACCGCGGCATCGCACCCCGCGCGGTCGCGGTGGCGCCCGGCAGCGGGGTCGGCGCGCGGAGCCTCGGCGAGCATCGCAGCCGTCCGCTCTCGGGGATCCTGGCGCGCATGCTGTACCATTCGACCAACGTCAGCGCGGAACTGGTGGGTCTGGCCGCCGCCGCGGCCGAGCCGCAGGGCGCTTTCGCCCGCGCGCTGGCACCCGCCAGCGGGGTGCAGGTGACGGCGCGCGCCGGCGGCACGCGGCTGGCCGACAACGTGCGCGGCGTGCTGCCGCTTTCGGCCCAGTCGCTGAACGCCTGGGCGGCGCGGCGGGCCGGCTTCGCCGCCGGCGATCCGGGCTTTGCGCTGACCAATCATTCGGGGCTGAGCGTGGCCTCGCGCCTCAGCCCCGAGCGGACGGTGGATCTGTTGCGCGCGCTCGCCGGGCCCCGCCGGGCCGGCGACGATCCGCTGCTGCCGGGCGGTGTGGCGCAGCTTCTGCGCACCTACGGCGTCGACCTGCCCGAGGGGACCGAGCGGCTGGACCGGGTCCGCATCGCCGCCAAGACCGGGACGATGACCTTCGTGCGCGGGCTGGCAGGCTACGTGCACACCCCGGGCGAGCGGCGGCTCGCCTTTGCGGTGTTCTCCAACGATCTCGCCCGGCGCGACGGGACGCGGCGCGGCGCGCGCACCTGGATGGCCCGCGCCCGCACGCTGGAGCGCGCGCTGCTGGCCGCCTGGATCCAGATGGCCGACGCGCCGCCGCCGAAACGACGCGCCAGCGGCATGCTGCCCGCCGGTTCGACTGCCGACACGCCTGCCAAGGCGCGCGCCGCCGCAGCAATCCCGGCCGGTCACGGCGCTGCGCCTGCCGCCGGTCGGTCTGTGGTGCCGATCCGCGGCCGCGGCGCCGGCAGCGCGGCATCCGCCGGCCCGCGCTGGACGGTCGTCGGGCCGCGCATGCCGGGCAGCACCGGCTCGCTGGCCGCACCCGGCACGGGCCTGCTGGACCCAGGCACCGCGACCACCGACTGAGCGGCGGCCCTGCCTCGGTCCGGGCCCGGTCCCAGGGCAGGGATCCTAGCCGTGCTCATCGCAGGGATCGCGGCTGGGTTCAGGGCGGTGATCGCGGCTCGGTTCGGGGCTGGCTCCGGGACTGGCTTCGGGGCTGGCTTCCGTGATGGCTTCGGGGCTGGCATCGAGGCTCGGTTCGGGGCTCGGTTCGGGGCTCGGTTCGGGGCTGGCT
The DNA here is from genome assembly GCA_039026175.1 of Pseudomonadota bacterium. Taxonomy (GTDB): domain Bacteria; phylum Pseudomonadota; class Alphaproteobacteria; order Rhodobacterales; family Rhodobacteraceae; genus Thermohalobaculum. The sequence goes on along the minus strand of JBCCMW010000238.1, from coordinate 880 downwards.
TCGGCGATGGCTTCCGTGATGGCTTCGGCCATGGCTCTAGGGCTAGAGCCAGCAATGGCTTCGGGGGTGCCATGGCCTGTGCCTCGGGCGCAGGCGATTGCGACGAAACACTGTCGGTGGCGACCGCGGGCACGCGGGTGGCGGGGCGCCCCCTCGGGCGCGCACCGTCGCTCGGTGCCCTCGCCCGATCCTGGGTGGCCGACGCGACCGCCGCGTGGGGTGGCGTGGGGTGACGACGTTGGCCTCCGGGATATGCCGGCGCGTGACGACCCAGGCCCGACTATGCCCAACCGGGCTACCCGGCGGCGCGGCCGGTCAGGTGTCGCTCTCGCGGCTGAGGTCGAGGCGCATGTGGCGCGCGCGGGCGCCGCGCTCGATGGCCGCCGCGGCCAGCCGGCCCACGGCCAAGTCGTAGCGCAGCATCTCCAACAGCTTGAGCTCGCTCATCACCACCTTGCCGTCGGCCGCCGCCACGTCGCAGGCCAGCGCATAGGCGGTCTCGCGCAGGTGATCGGGCAGCCGATCCGAGACCAGACTGATCAGCGCGTCGAGCCCGTCCTCCTCGCTCAGGAACCCCGCCACGACGCTGGAGACGGGTCGAATACGCTCGGGGTCGAAGCTGCGGAACACCGGCAGCGTGTAGACGATGTTGGAAATCCACTCCAATTCGCTGTCCGTGATCGTCTCGTCGGCCGCCGCCATGGCGATCATCACCGCCACCAGTGCGTCCTGCGCGCCGAAGTCCTCGAACGACATCCGCCCCTCTCGCTGTAGACCCGTCACCGCCGGCACGCGCGGGTGCCGCCGGGGCGGACGCTATTGCGCCGGCCGGGCTGTCGCAACCGGCATTCCTCGCCGCCAATCGGGCGGCGCCCCCGCC
>JBCCMW010000237.1:0-6692 GCA_039026175.1 Pseudomonadota bacterium | reverse complement strand
CTGCGCCGGGCTCGGCGCGGTGGGCGGCCTGCGCCAGGCCCGGCGCGGTGGGCGGCCTGCGCTCAACCGGCGGCCTTGGCGCGGCGCGCGGCCTGGCGCGCCAGCATGGCCTGGCGCAGGCGCGCGGCGGCTCCCTGGCGGTTGTCCTGGGCGACGCGCGCGATGGCCAGCGCGCCGGGTTCCACGTCGCGCGTCACCACGGTGCCGGTCGCCACATAGGCGCCCTCGCCCACCGTGACGGGCGCGATCAGCGAGGCATGGGTGCCGATAAACGCGCCGGGACCGATGGTGGTGCGGTGCTTGTCCACCCCGTCGTAGTTGCAGGTCACGGTACCGGCGCCCAGGTTGGCGCCGGCCCCCACTTCGGCGTCGCCCACATAGGTTAGGTGCGCGGCCTTGGCACGCTCGCCGAAGCGGGCCGCCTTCATCTCGACGAAGTTGCCGATGCGCGTGTCGCGCCCGATCTCGCAGCCGCCGCGCAGCCGGGCGAACGGGCCGATGACCGCGCCGCCCGCCACCGCGGTGTCGGCGAGGTGGCAGAACGCCTCGATCCGCGCGCCGTCCTCGACCCGCACGCCAGGCCCGAACGCCACGTTCGGGCCCACCGTGACGTCGCGCCCCAGAACGGTATCGTGCGCCAGGAACACGGTCTGGGGCGCCGTCAGCGTGGCCCCGCCGCGCATGGCGGCCAGTCGCGCGCGGTCCTGGAAGCCGGCCTCGGCCCGCGCCAGCTCGGCCCGGTCGTTGATGCCCAGCGTCTCGGCCATCGCGCCCATCACCGCGACGGCGTCCAGCCCCTCGTCCCGCGCCAGGCCCACCGCGTCGGTCAGGTAGAGCTCACCCTGGTCGTTGTCCGGCGTAAGCCGGGCCAGCAGGCGCAGCACGGTCGCTGCATCGCCCGCCATCACGCCTGAATTGCAGGCGGTGATCGCCCTCTCGCGCGTGGTGGCGTCGCGCGCCTCGACGATCCGCGCCAGCGTGCCGTCGGGCGCGGTGACCAGCCGGCCATAGCCACCGGGCTCGGGCGTCTCGAACCCCAGCACGCGCACCGGCGGCAGCGAGCCGTCGGGCAGGCGCGGGTCGGCCAGCCGGGCCAGCGTCTCGGCCGTGATCAGCGGCACGTCGCCGTAGAGCACCAGCAGATCGCCCTCGAAACCCGCCAGGGCGCCCGCGGCGCACTGCACCGCGTGCCCGGTTCCCCGCGGCTCGGCCTGTTCGGCGACGACAGTGCCGGGCGCCAGGCTCTGCACCGCCTCGGCTACCGCGACCCCGCCGGCGCCGACGACCACGACCAGCCGCGCGGGTGCCAGGCGCCGCGCCGCCGCCAGCACGTGGCCCACCATCGCGAGCCCGCCCACCGGGTGCAGCACCTTGGGCAGCGCCGAGCGCATGCGCGTGCCCCGGCCCGCAGCCAGCACCACCACGGCCAACGGTCGCGGCCAGGCGAGGGGCGAGATATCGTCTGTGTCGCTCTGCATGGCGCGCTGTATAGGGCCCGGCCGCAGGGCGCGGAAGAACGCCCGCGCGGCGGTGCGATCAGAATTCGTTTCCGATCGTTGCGTTCGCGCGCTAGGCAGCGCCATGGCAACGACAGACGCTATCGCCCGCGCCGATGGGGCCGAGCCGCCGCCGGGCCGCCTGCCGCGCGGTGCGATCTTCGACCTGGACGGCACGCTATGCGACACCGCCGCTGACCTGCTGGTGGCCGCCAACGTCGCGCTCCGTCGCCACGGGCTGCCGCAGCTCGCCATGCCGCGCGACCGCGCAACGGCGATGCGCGGCGGTCGCTCGATGTTCCGCCGCTCGCTGGCCATGGCGCGTCGCGACGGCGACGATCCCGCCGCCGAGCGGCTGTTCGAGGCCGTCTACCCGCTGCTGCTGGCCGCCTACGCCGACGCCATCGCCGTGCATACCCGGCCGTTCGCGGGGCTCGACGCCTGCCTCGACCGGCTCGAGGCCCAGGGTTGGCGGCTCGGCGTCTGCACCAACAAGCCCGAGCGGCTGGCCGTGCGCCTGCTCGAGACGCTGGGCCTTGCCGGCCGCTTCGGCGCCATTCTGGGGGCCGACACGCTGGCGGTGCGCAAGCCCGACCCCGAGCACCTGCGCGAGACCGCAAGGCGCATCGGTGCCGACCCTCGGCGCTCGGTGATGCTGGGCGACACGGCGACCGATCGGGACACCGCCGCGGCCGCTAGCGTGCCCTGCGTGCTGCTGGTGCATAACCTGGCGCGCTCTCCGCTGGAGGCACTGACCCCCGAGGCCATCGCCGACGGTTTCGCAGAGATCCCCGACCTGCTCGAGCGTCTGGTCGCCCCCTGACCCCGCCCCCTGCTCGCCGCTACCCGCCCCTCGCTCCCCGCCCCTCGCTCCCCGCCTCTCGCTCCGTCGCAGGCAGCGACGCGCTACCCGGCAGCCCTGCGTCCGAAACGTCTCGACCCGCCACCACCTCCAGTGACGACCCTAAGACAGACCCCAACCCCGACCCAGCCTGCCCGGTCGGCGCTCCTGGCCTCGCCGCCCCGGCGCAGACCCCAGACCCGCCGCCCGCGCTTGACCCCAAAGCGCGCTTCGGCCTACATCCGCCGCCACGGGCGGTTAGCTCAGTTGGTAGAGCACAGTGTTCACATCGCTGGGGTCACTGGTTCGAGCCCAGTACCGCCCACCATCAACCCTTTATCTTACATATATTTAGTGCTTGACGTGGGCTCTGTTCGATATCGGGGTTTCTGAATGGGATAGGGTGCATCTTGGGGCACACTTTCGCGTCCGAGATGATGATTGATCCTGGCCAGCTAAGCACTGCACCGCCGCGGTGGACGTGCGGCGTGTCCGTCTGCTCCTGCGCTGTCCCCGCTCGCGGCTCTCGCCTGCATGCTCGCCGCGGTCACACGCGTCGCCGCCGAGACTTGCTTCGCGACCGATTGTTGACCCCGCTACCACGAGCGCAGTCAGCGCGAGGCACTTCATGTCCGAAGTCGATTTCTTCATCAGCCGGCGTGGCTCGCTCGCATCGACGGCGCAGGAGGTGGCGGCGGTAATGGAGGCCGCGGGCTATTCCACCGCCGTCCAGGACCACGACATCCCGCTTGGCGACAACTTCGTCTCCCGCATGCACGCGGTCCTCAAGCGCGGGCGTCACCTCGTCGTCATCTGCTCCAAGGACTACGAGGACTCCGGCTTCACCTGGAACGAGTTCAGCGCCTTCTTCCGCGAGCACCTGACCCCGCCCGACGAACGCCGCCTTGTCATCCTGCGCGTCGACGAGGCCGAGCCGGGCGGCGTGCTAGCCCCGTACGTCTTCGCCGACCTGGTGAGCGTCGAGGACGCTAAAGAGCGACGCGCGCTGATCCTCGCCGCCTGCGAGGGCCGGCCCATGGCCGCCCGCCGGGCCGCCCGCCACTTCCTCAGCGTCCCCCCGCGCAACGCGCTGTTGACCGGGCGCGCGGATCTGCTGGCCCGGCTCAAGGCCGAACTCCACGCCGGCGACCGCCCGGCGGCGCTGACCCAGGCGGCGGTGCATGGCCTCGGCGGGGTCGGCAAAACGGCGCTCGCCACCGAATACGCCCATGCCGAGCAGGACGCCTATGCCGGCGTCGCCTGGATCCCGGCCGAGGGCGAGACCGAACGCCTCTCGGCCCTCGCCACCCTCGGCGCCAAGCTCGAGGGTCAGGCCGATCTCGAACGCACCGCCCGCGCCGCGCTCGACCGCGTTGCCCGTGCTGACGGACTGCCCTGGCTCCTGGTCTACGACAACGTCCCGACCCTTCGGCGCTCAAGGACCGGCTGCCGACCCGCGGCGCCCACGTGATCCTCACCACGCGGCGGAGCGACTGGGGCGGGCGGGCGACCGCGGTCGAGGTCGATGTGCTGACGCCCGAGGCCGCGGTCGACTTCCTGCTCGCCCGCTCGGGCTGGGACGACCGCGTGGGCACCGTGGCTCTGGCCGACGCCCTCGGCCACCTCCCGCTGGCGCTGGAGCATGCGGGGGCGTTCCTGCGCAACACACCCAGCCTCACCTTCGCGCGGTACCAGGCCGAGGTCGAACGCCGCCTCGCCCGCGCCCCGCGCCACGCCGACTATCCCGTGAGCGTCGCCGGAACCTTCACGCTGGCCATCGAGAAGGCGGCGGCCGAGGCGGCGCAGGCCGCCGATCTGATGAGCCTGCTCTGCTGGTTCGCGCCCGAACAGGTGCCGCTGTACCTGTTCGAGGGCGAGGCCGAGGGGGCCTTCAACCCCCTCGATCTCGACGACGCCGTGACAGCGCTCGCCTCGGTCTCGCTGATCAAGACCGACCCGATCGACGCCGACACCCCGGCGGTCACCCTGCATCGTCTGATCGCCCTGGCCGAGCGCCAGCGCCTTCACACCGAAGACCGGGCCGAGGCCGCCGGCCAGCGCGCGGTGGCCCTGGCGGCGGCGCATCCGAAGGGTACGTACAACGATATCGCGACATGGCCGCGCGCCAATCAGCTCTCGGCCCATGTCCAGGCCTTGTTCGCAGCAGGGATAGCGACGGGCGCCGACACTCCATCGCTGCTCGCCAACGCTGCCAGCTTCCTGCACGCATGCGGCGCCTACAGCCTGGCCGAGCCGCTGCAGCGCGAGGCGATTGCTATCGGCGAGCGCCATCTGGGCCGCGATCATCCCACCGTTGCCAACTGGCTTCACAACCTCTGCTCCCTGCTCGAAGACCTTTCTCGCCTCGACGAGGCCGAGGCGCATGTCCGCGAGGCGTTGGACATCGCAGGAAAGGCGCTGGGGGACGGACACCCGAACGTCGCGATCTTCCGTACGCGCCTGGCCGGCCTCTTGCTACGCACCGCTCGGGTTGGGGAGGCGGAGGTGGAGGGTCGGGCGGCGCTTGTGGTGCTCGATGCGGCCTTTGGGTCTGAACACGAGCGGACCCGGCAGGCTGTTGTGGTGACGGCGGATGCGCTTGAGGTGTTGGGGCGGGGTGAGGAGGCTAGGGCGCTTCGGGGGCGGTATGGGGTGTCGGCGGCGGTGTCGGGGTGAGAAAGCCTGCTGCACGGCTTGGGCTGCGGCTGTAGGCTGATGGCACGGTTGTGCAGGGTATTTCGATCATGTCGATTGTTCGTGTTTTTATCTCGTCGCCCGGAGATGTGTCGGACGAGCGCTGGCGGGCGGAGCGGGTTGCGGCGCGGCTGAGCGGGGCGCTCGACGGGGTCGAGATCGAGGTGTTTCACTGGGAGGCGGGGCGGTGTTTCTCGGCGCACGGCGGGTTTCAGGACCAGATCCCCGAGACTGAGGCCTTCGACATCACAGCCTGCCAGGTCCGCTCTTGATCGACGCCTAGGACCGCACCAAGAACGACAAGCGCCGCCCGCCCCCTTTTTTGTTTCTCTCCCGCCAAATTTTTTGACTACCCCCGCCGGTCCCCGCGATGTTGATTTTTATGATGTTAACCACCCTGCCCAGCCACGTCTCAAATTCTTAATTCTAAGAAGTCTCTTTGTGTCACTCCGTCCTGCTTGATGGTGGGGCCCTTTGTGGTGGGCATAGGTCGACCAGCCCCGGCGGCGCCAACGCTGGCCCACGCCCGAACCGTCTTGGTCCTACTCGACGGAGCCGGTCCCCCGGGTCTGGGCCCGATGCGTCGCTTGGAGACCGCGCATCGGTCGGTTCCTACTTACGAGGGTGTCTCAGCCCCCGGCGGCTCCGCTTCAGCCTTTCGGTCTGCGGTTGGGCCATGGCCGCTTCCCCTTGTCACCCGGTCACAGCAGCTCGCCAGCGTCTGAAACCGCCCATGCTGCGTCATCTCGCGTCGCCCCTCCTTTGGCTCAGAGAGGTGGTCGCCATTTTCCGGACGGTTTGGCGGCTTCGCTACGCTTGGATCCGTTCTGCTTCACGCCGCCAGTTCTGAGCCTGCGGTGCCGCTGTGGGCCTCACATGGCGTTCTTCCGCCGAGGGCCGAATGGGGCCGTTCGGTGTTGTAGTACCCGATCCATCGGCCAATGCCGGCGCGCGCCTCCGAGCCCGTCTCGAAGGCGTGCAGGTAGACGCACTCGTATTTCAGCGAGCGTCGGAGGCGTTCGATGAACACGTTGTCCAGCCAGCGGCCCCGCCCGTCCATCGAGATCTTCACACCCGCCTTGGTCAGGACCTCGGTGAACCGGGGGCTCGTGAACTGGCTGCCCTGATCCGTGTTGAAGATCTCCGGCTTGCCATGGCGCGCCATCGCCTCCTCAAGGGCCTCGATGCAGAAGTCGGCCTCCATCGTATTGGAGAGCCGCCAGGCCAGCACGCGACGGCTCGCCCAGTCCATAATGGCGACCAGGTAGAGGAAGCCACGCCGCATCGGGATGTGGGTGATGTCGGCGCACCACACCTGGTCCGACCGGTCGATCACGAGGTTCCGCAACAAGTAGGGCCACGTCTTGTGCTCGGGATGGGGCACCGTCGTCCGCGGCGTCTGGTAGACCGCTCTCAGCCCCATCCTGGCCATGAGCCGTCGGACGCGCTTGCGCCCGACGACATGGCCCTGGCGCCGGAGATGGCGGGCCATCTGATGGCTGCCGTACCGTCGCCATCGTCGCTCGGACCGATGGCGCAACTCGGCGACCGTCTCGAGGAACTGCGCGTCGATCAGCTTCATGAGCGCGAGGTTGAGCGGGGTTTCGCCGTTTCTCGGCCCATGAGACAGGCCGAGCGGCTGATGCCGACGAGCGCGCATT
>JBCCMW010000236.1:0-6696 GCA_039026175.1 Pseudomonadota bacterium | reverse complement strand
GCACCACCGCGATCAACGCGCTCGAGGACCTGGGCTTCGAGGCGCTCAACAACTTTCCGCTCTCGCTGGTCGAGGCGCTGGTCGACGATGGGCGCGGGCTGGAGCGGCCGATCGCGCTCGGCATCGAGACCCGGACGCGCGGTTTCTCGCCCCGTCGGCTGACCGAGATCGTCGCGGGACTGCGCCGGCTGGTCGACCGCGCCCAGGTAGTGCTGGTGTTCCTGGACTGCGACGATGCAGTGCTCACGCGCCGGTTTTCCGAGACCCGGCGCCGCCACCCCCTGGCCCCGGCCGAGGATGTCGAGACCGGGATCCTGCGCGAGCGCGACCTGATGGACCCCGTGCGCGCCGACGCCGATCTGGTGATCGACACCAGCGCGCTCACGCCCCACGATCTGAAGCGCGAGATCGCGCAGCGTTTTGCGCGCGGGCGGGGCGGGGGCGCCGCGGCGGGGCCGGCCCGGCTGGCGGTGACGGTGAACTCGTTCAGCTATCGTCGCGGGGTGCCGCAGGGCTGCGACGTGGTGCTGGACGTGCGGTTTCTGCGCAATCCGTACTGGGAGCCGAGCCTGCGTGCGTCGGACGGTCGCGATCCTGCGGTGCAGGAGCACGTGGCCGGCGATGCGCGGTTCGAGGCGTTTTTCGGGCATGTCGTCGCCTTAATGCGGCTCCTGCTGCCGGCCTACGCTGACGAGGGCAAGGTGTATTTCTCGGTGGCGTTCGGGTGTACGGGCGGGCGCCACCGGTCGGTGACGGTGGCCGAGCGGCTGGCAGCGGCGCTGGCGGCCGACGGGTGGCCGGCGAGCCTGCGTCATCGCGAGCTGGAAGAGGCCGAGCGGCGCGGGCGCCGGGCCGAAGGCGGCGAGGCGGCTGCCGGACCGGCCGTCGCCGGGGGGCAACAGGCGGGCTGATCGGCCGGTTCGCGGCGCTGCGGGGCGGTGAAAGCGTCGCCCGGCGCGCCACATTGACCGGGTGGCCGCGGGGTGTGCTGCGCGCGGCGGCGGCGGTCGGTCGGCGCCTTGCGCGCCGGGTGCACGGGCGTCTGGGGCGCCGGCCGGCCGGCGCGGTCGCCTGCCTGGCAACGGGCGGGCATCCGACGCGCGGCGGGGTGCGGCTGGGTGCGGCTGGGTGCGGCGGGGCGTACGGGTGCAGGCGGCGGTTGGGTGTAGGAGAGGTGACGGTGGGCATGGGCGATCAGGCGGACGGCAGCAGGACGGGTGCGACGGCGATCGATGAGGCCGCGGTCGAGGGGTCAGAGCCGGACAGTCCCAAGGCGGCTCCCGACGTCGCCCCGCCGGCCGCCGCGGGTGCCAATGCGCCGGGCGCCCCCATGCCGGGCGTGTCCGATGCGGCTGCGTCCGATAGAAGCGCGTCGGATACGGGCAGATCCAGCGCCGGGACAGCGGATCCGGGTGCGGCGCCGGGCGGCCGAGCCGCCGCGTCGAACGCGGCCATCGGGATCGTGATCGTCGCGCACGGCAGCCTTGCAGCGGCGCTGTTGGAGGCGCTCGAGCATGTCGTCGGGCGCCAGCAGGGCGCTGTGGCCATCGCCATCGAGCCCAGCGACGACCTGCACGCGCGGCAGCGCGAGATCAACGATGCGGTGGATGGCGCCGATGTGGGCGCCGGGGTGGTGCTGGTGACGGACATGTTCGGCGGCACGCCGTCGAACCTGGCGCTGGGCGCGATCAGCAGCGCCTCGGTCGAGGTGGTGTACGGCGCCAACCTGCCGCTGCTGGTGAAGTTGGCCAAGAGCCGCGAGCGCCCGCTGGCCGATGCCGTGCGCGCAGCGCTGGAGGCCGGGGCCAAGTACATCGACAGCGCCGGGCGCATGCTGGAGCCCTCGCCCCGATGATCCCCCGATCTGCCGCCGTCCCGCCCGAGCGGACCGCAGGCGTGCCTGTGCGCCGCAGCCGTCGTCCGAGGGCGCTCCGCGCTGCGGGTATCCGGGCGCTTCGCGCGCTGGCAGCGGCGGCGACCATCGGACTGGCGGCGCAGGGAGGTATCGCACCTGCGGCAGCGCAGGACGGCCTCGCACCGGTCGCGAGGCAGGACGGTGGGCCGGTGGGCGCCGACGACCGGATCGACGCGCGCGACGACCGCGCGCTGGCCGACAGTGTGCGGCGCTTGAGCGACGCTATGGGCGGGGCGGAGCGCGGTGTCTTTGGCGCCGGCATCGCGGCGCTGTTGATGGAGGCCGCCCGGGCCGGCGCGTCGCCGCACGCCGCGCTGGATGGGTTGAGCGTCGCCGAGATCATGGCCGCCGGGCGTGCCGCCATCGCCGCCCGAGCCGCCCGAGCGACCGAGGTGCCGGCGGCAGGCAGCACGGATGGCCTGGCGCAGGGGCCTGCCGACGCGGACGCAGACGCCGAGGGCGGCGTGACGGCCCGCGCCGATGGGCGCGGGGCGACCGCCGGCGGCGGCGATGCCCGAAACGGCGACGCCGCGACCGCGCGGGCCGGGGCCGGCTCGCCTCGCGCACAGGTCGAGACGCCCGCTGGTGCAGCGCAGGGGTCGGCCGACGACGCCGGCGGGGCGGCGGCGCCAACGGCGGTCGAGGCGGCGAGTGCGGACGATCTGGTCGATGCCGAGCGGGTGGCGCTGCTGGCCTGCCTGCGCCGGCGTGTGGCGTTCGAGGACGTGGCCCTGCTCGCGATGCGGGGCGGCGGCACGGCGCTGCGCTTTACGGTGGTCAACGGGCTCGACTATCCGCTTGCGGGCCTGCGCTTTGCGGTGCTGGCCAGCGCGGCCGAGAGCGGCGTCGCGCTGGTGGTGCAGCGCTTTACCATGCCGCTCTCGGGCGGGCTGGCCCCGGGTGCGCGGCGCCAGGTGGGCGGGCGCCTCTCGCGCGAGACGCTGGTCGGCGATCCGGCCACGGGGGCGGGGGGCGCGGCAGGCGCGCGGACCGGCCGCGTCGCCGTGGCGCTCACGCTGATGGACGTCGCCGACGCCGAGCGCGTCCCCCAGCTGGCCGCGTGGGATGCCGTGGCCCGCTCGGCACCGATGCCGCGGCCCTGTGCGCCCTGAGTGTGCGCTGAGAGTGTGGGCCCCAGAGTGTGCGGCCCAGAGTGTGCGCCCTTAGGGGCCCGAAGGGCTTGCCATGCGCGCCGCCGCCACGCTGACCATCGTCAACGCCAAGGGTCTGCACGCGCGCGCCGCGGCCAAGTTCGTCGAGGTGGTCGAGCGCCACGACGCCACGGCCCGCGTCGCGCGAGGCGGCCAGTCGGTGATGGGCGACAGCATCATGGGGTTGCTGATGCTCGCCGCCTCGACCGGGACGACCATCGACGTGGCCTGCGAGGGGCCCGAGGCAGCCCTGCTGCTGGCGGCCTTGCAGGACCTGGTCGCAGGCCGCTTCGGCGAAGACGCCTGAGCCGCGGCGCCGCTCAGAAGCGCACCGTGCGAGCGTCGCGCAGACAGGGCTGGCGGGCCGGGCAGCCCAGCAGGTGGTCGTTCACCATCCCGGTCGCCTGCATGAAGGCATAGACGATCACCGGGCCGCAGAATTTAAAGCCCTCGGCCTTGAGCGCCTTGCTCATCGCGCGGCTCTCGTCCGTCTCGGTCGGGACCTCGGCCATGGTGGCGAACCGGTTCTGGCGCGGGCGCCCGCCGACGAAGCGCCACAGGAACGGGGCAAATCCCTCGCGCGCCTGGATCGCCAGATAGGCGCGGGCGTTGCCGATGGTCGCCTCGATCTTGGCGCGCGAGCGCACAATGCCGGGGTCGCCCAGCAGGCGCGCGACGTCGGCCTCGCCCCACTCGGCGATGACCGCGGGGTCGAAGCCCTGGAAGGCCGCGCGGAACGCCTCGCGCTTGCGCAGGATGGTGATCCAGGCGAGGCCCGCCTGGAACCCGTCCAGCACCAGCTTCTCCCACAGCGCGCGGGCGTCGGTCTCGGGCCGTCCCCACTCGTCGTCGTGGTAGGCGACGTAATCGGGCGCGCTGCCGCACCACGGGCAGCGTCCGTCCGCATCGGGCGGGGCCGTGCCGGGTGCGGCGGGATCGGTGGGGGTCATGCTGGCTTCCGTTCACGCTTCGTCCACGGTGTTTCGCCATGCTTAGCAGGATCGGCCGGGGGCGAAAGCCGCATGCCGGATTGGGCGAGGCGGCCAAGGGGGCGATGCACCGTGCAGCGGGGTGAAACGGCGTTACCTGGGCGCCCGGGCTATGGCCCGGCGCCAGCCTTTGCACCCGTGCCCGGTGCGTCCGGCGTTCCGCGGGGCGCACGCCTGGATGACGGCGCGCCCCGCCGTCCGGCGGGCGAGGATGACCACGGTCGGGCTGGCGGTGCCGCGCACCGTCGCCGCGGGCTTGGCGGGGCGCCGCCGGGCGGGGATGCGCGGGCGCCGTGCGATGCGGGCGACGCAGTGGCGCAGGCGACCGGCACCGCGGCCCGCGCCGGCCGCACCCGGCAGCCCAAGCGCATGGGCCTGCTGCTGATCGAAATCGAAGATTCCGCCGCGTTCGAGGCGCGCTGGGGCGTCGACGCCGCCATCGCCCGCGCGACGGCGGTCGAGGGTCAGCTCTGGGCAGCCCTGCCCCCCGGTGCAGGCGGCTGGTCGGTCGGACGCTACCGCTTCGCCGTCAGCCTGGTGGGCGGCAACGCCCGCGCGCTGCGCCAGCTCGCCCGTCGCCTGCAGCGCGCCGTGTCCGGCACCGACGAGCCGGGGGAGGAGGGCGACGCAGCACCCGCGCGCGCCGCCGGCGGGATCCGCGTGTCGCAGGCGTCGTTGGGCGGTGCCGGTGTCACCGGCGCCGGCGCGCCCGGCAAGGCCGGCCCGCGGCTCTGCATTGGCGGTGCCATCATGCCGAGCGACGCGCTGCCGGAACTGGGCCGACAGGCCGCCGCGGCGCTGGCCGTCGCGCGCCTGGGCCGCGCCGGTGCCGGGCCCGGCACGCCGCCCCGCCGTGTGCCCTCGGGCGTGGTGATCGCAACGCGCCCGCTCGTCGCCCCACGCCACGAGCGGGCGGAGCGGTGGCGCCATGACACGACCCGCCCGGCCGAGCGTGCCGACACCGCCGTCCCCCCGTCGGCCGACGCCCTGCCGCCCGATCGCACCCGCAGCGCCGCGGCAACAGGCGAGCCCGCACAGACCCGGGCCCTCGGCGCCGGGCGCCGCGCTGCGCTGTCCCGGGTACCGTGTGCCCCAACCGATCCCGCGGCCGTGACGGCGGCCAATACCGCGGCCAACATCGCGGCTGGGCGTGCGTCGACTGGCGAGACCCCGCGCCGCCGGCCCGGCGCAAAAGCCGCCCAGGGCCTGCTCGGCCAGCCTGTCCTCTCGCGCTCGGGGTTGCGGCCCGCGTGGTATCGTTGCCGCGGCGGTGCGCCTGCGCTGCACGCAGCGCTGGCCGCCATGCGCGCGGTGCCCGGCCTGCGCGTCGCGCTGGACTGGCCGATGGATGCCGGCGCGGCCGTTGCCATGCTGGAGGCGCTGCTTGACGGTACGCGCGACGATCCGGGCCTTGGCGTGCGCCTGCTCGCCGAGGTCGACAGCGCCGCTCTCCTGCGCGGCGCCACCCCACCGGCTGCCCTACCCGTCGGCGCCTCCACTCATCCCTCCCCCGTCGGCTCCACTGGTCCCGCCACTGTCCGCTCCACTGTCCGCTCCAATGGCCCCTCCATTGGCCCGCTCGATGCGCCTTGCCGCACGCGCCATGCTGCCCGGAAGCCCGTCGCCGGGGTGCCGGATGCGACAGTCGACCTGCCCGTGCAGGACGGCGCGATGCTGCTCTGCGATCGTCTGCGCGCGATGGGCATCGCCCTCGCGCTCGACACCTCGACGCCGGAGCCCGACGCCTTGGCCGCGATCCTGCCCGCGCTGAAGCCCGACTACGTGCTGATGGCCGCAGTGGCGCTGGACACCCGCGATCCTCGGGGGTTGGAGCGGTTGGCGCAGGCCGCTGTTCGCGCGGGTGCCGCCATGGTCGCCTACGATCTGCGCGATGCCCGCGATATCGGTCTGGCGCGCCGGGCGGATGCGGCCTACTTGGCGGGCACCGCCATCGCCCCGTCGGTCGCGCTCTCACACCTCGCCGCCCAGAACCGCGCCGGCATGACGTGAGTACCGACCGCCCCCGCGACGACGGCCATCGGTCAGACCGCGCCGGATGCCACCGTGCTTCGCCACAAAAACCGGCGGGTCCAGCCGACCAAGACCACCGATCACCGTAACACCGAGCGATTGCCTACCCCGACCGCCCAGAGCACCGGCCACCCAGAGCGCCAGCCACCCAGCGCGCCAGCCACCGAGACCGCCGGTCACTTGGAGCACCAGCCACCGATAGCGCTCTTTGACCGAGAGCGCCGATCAGCGAGAGCGCCCGCCACCGATAGCATCGGTCACCGAGACCGCCGGTCACTTGGAGCACCAGCCACCGATAGCGCTCTTTGACCGAGAGCGCCGATCACCGAGAGCGCCCGCCACCGAGAGCATCGGTCACCGAGACCGCTTGCTATCGAGAGCGTTGGTTACCGAGAGGATAGGTCGCCTTGAGCGCCGGTCACGGAGAGCACCGGTCGCCGCGACCACCGGTTACTGAGAGCACCGGCCACTGAAAGCGCAGTTCGCCGAGAGCGCCGGTCACTGAGAGCGCCGGTCACCGAGAGCGCCGGCCACTGAGAGCGCCGGTCACTGAGAGCGCGGGCCACCGAGAGCGCGGGCCACCGAGAGCGCGGGCCACCGAGAGCGCGGG
>JBCCMW010000235.1:0-6713 GCA_039026175.1 Pseudomonadota bacterium | reverse complement strand
GGGCGGCGCTGGTGCGGGCCGCGACGCCGGCCGCGGTGGCCGCGGCACTGCACGCGGCCGCGGGGGACGGCCTGCTGGAGCCGGCCGGCGCAGCACCCGCGACGCGGGCACCGGCGGCCGTGCTGGGGATCGCAGCATGAACAAGCTGAGGGCCGGCGTGACCGAGGTGAACGATCTGCAGCTTTGGAACGCGCTGCCCAACCCCTCGGCCGTGCTCGACGCCAAAGGGCGCATCCTGGCGCTGAATGCGGCGGGCGAGGCCTTCCTGCGCACCTCGGAGCGCCAGCTCAAGGGCGAGAGCATGCTGACGCTGGTCGGCGAGACCAGCCGCGCTGCCTGGCTGATCCGCCAGGTGTTGGAGAAAGACACCTCGATGTCGGATTACGAGGTGCCGCTGACCCTGCCCGAGATCCCGGCCCGGCTGGTCGACATCCTGTGCGCGCCGGTCGCGGTCTCGGGCACGGGGCAGGACGCGGCGCTGGTCGTGGTGCTGCACCCGCGCGCGATCGCCGAGACGCTGGACCGCTCGCTGACCCACCGCGACGCCGCCCGCTCGATCACCGGTATGGCGGCGATGCTGGCGCACGAGGTCAAGAACCCGCTGGCCGGCATCTCGGGGGCGGCACAATTGCTGGAGATGTCGCTCGGCCCCCGCGACAAAGAGCTGACCGAGCTGATCCGGGCCGAGGCGGATCGCATTTCGTCGCTCCTGTCCAAGGTCGAGTCGTTCGGCGCGCTGGGCCCGGTGCGGGTGTCGCCCGTCAACATCCACGACGTGATCGACCGGGCGGTGAAGTCGGCCAAAGCGGGCTTTGCGTCCCACGTGCGGTTTATCGAAGAGTACGACCCCTCGCTGCCGCCGGTGATGGGCGACGCGGATCAGTTGATCCAGGTGTTCATCAACCTCCTCAAGAACGCCGCCGAAGCCTCGCCCGAGGTTGGCGGGCTGATCACCGCGCGCACGGGCTACCGCTCGGGCGTCAAGGTGATGACGGCCACGGGCAAGCGTGCCTCGCTGCCGCTGCAGGTGACCATCGCCGACAACGGGCGGGGCGTGCCCGAGGATCTGGTCGACCACATCTTCGAGCCGTTCGTCACCAGCAAGGCCACCGGCACCGGCCTCGGTCTGGCCTTCGTCTCGAAGGTCGTGGCCGAGCATGGCGGCGTGATCTCGTGCGAGAGCGAGCCGGGCTGGACGCGGATCAAGCTGCGCCTGCCGCTGGCCAGCGCGCGCGACATCGCCGACGCGGACGCGCGCGAGAGCGCCGAGGGCGACCAGGCGGCGGTGCCGGGCGATGCGGCGGACATCGACGTCGGGGCAGAGGAGGACGCGCCGTGAACACGCATGCCGACACCGGTCGCACCGTCCTGCTGGCCGACGACGACCGCGCCATCCGCACCGTGCTGAGCCAGGCGCTGGCGCGCATCGGCTGCCGGGTGCGGGCCACCGGCTCGTCCTCGGCGCTGTGGCGCATGGTCGAGGAGGGCGAGGGCAACATCGTCGTCACCGACGTGCACATGCCCGACGGCGATGCGCTGGATCTGTTACCCGCGATCCGGCGCAAGCGGCCCGAGCTGCCGGTGATCGTGATGAGCGCGCAGAACACCGTGCTGACGGCGATCCGCGCGGCCGAGGTCGGCGCCTACGAGTATCTGCCCAAGCCCTTCGATCTGAAGGAACTGCTCGACATCGTCGAAAAGGGGCTCGGCGACCGGGGCGGCAAGGCCGCGGCCGGGCCCGCCGCGCCGCACGAGCAGAACCTGCCGCTGATCGGCCGCTCGCCCGCGATGCAAGAGGTCTACCGCGTCATGGCGCGGCTGATGCACACCGACCTGTCGGTGATGATCTCGGGCGAGAGCGGGACGGGCAAAGAGCTGGTCGCCCGCGCGATGCACAACTTCGGCCGCCGCGCCAAGGGCCCGTTCGTGGCGATCAACATGGCCGCGATCCCGCGCGAGCTGATCGAGAGCGAGCTGTTCGGCCACGAGAAGGGCGCCTTCACCGGCGCGACCGAGCGCGCGCCCGGGCGCTTCGAACAGGCCCAGGGCGGCACGCTGTTCCTGGATGAGATCGGCGACATGCCGCCCGAGGCGCAGACCCGTCTGCTGCGCGTGCTGCAGGAGGGCGAGTACACCAGCGTCGGCGGCCGTGTGCCGCGCAAGGCGGACGTGCGCATCGTTGCGGCGACCCACCAGGACCTGCGCGGCCTGATCGCCGAGGGGCGCTTTCGCGAGGACCTGTTCTACCGCATCAACGTGGTGCCGATCCGGCTGCCGGCGCTGCGCGACCGGGCCGACGACATCCCCGATCTCGCCCGCCATTTCCTGGCGCGTGCCGAGAAGGAGGGGCTCGGCACCAAGAGCTTCGACACCGACGCGCTGGAGGCGCTGAAGCAGTACCGCTGGCCCGGCAACGTGCGCGAGCTGGAGAACGTGGTCCGCCGCATCGCGGTGCTGTGTCCCGACGATCTGGTCGGCGCCACGGTGATCGAGCAGGAGTTCCTGCAGCGCGACGCGCCGTCCACCGCCGGCGGCGAGGATGCGGCCGAGGTCGGGCGCACCCTGGGCTCGGCCGTCGAGCTGCATCTGCGCCGCTACTTCCAGATGCACGGCGACGGGCTGCCGCCCGACGGGCTGTACGAGCGCGTCATCCGCGAAGTCGAGATGCCGCTGATCGCGCTGACGATGGCGGCGACGCGGGGCAATCAGCTGCGTGCGGCCGACCTGTTGGGCATCAACCGCAACACGCTGCGCAAGAAGATCAGAGAGCTTGACATTCCGGTCACACGCGGCAAGAAACTGATGTAGTTGGGCAACAGTGCGCGGGGCACACCCCGTGCGTTGTGGCGGGTAGGCCGCATAAGCGGCCTGTTCGCAACGGTCTGGGGCCGGCCCGGCACATACCAGGGGCCGCGTCAGACGGCTCGCCAAGGCCAAAGGACCGGGGCAGTGACCACCCTGAGCGCGCCCTCGCGGGAGCAGAGCCGACCGTTGCGCAGCGCGATCTGGGCGCGCTGGGTAGAGCGTCGGATGATCGTGCCGCTGGTGCTGCTGGGTCCGGCGCTGGCGATCGCGACCGTCGTGGTGCTGGGCCTGCGCGACGGCGGCGGGATCGACGCGTGGACGGTGCGCGGCGTGTTCCTGGCCGATGCGCTGTATCTGGTCGTGTTCGTGGCCGTGCTCGCGCTGCGCATCCTGACGCTGTTCGCCGAGCGCCGCTCGGGCCGGATGGGATCCAAGCTGCACCTGCGCCTGGCGGGCACCTTCGCCGCCGTGGCGCTGATCCCCACCATCATCGTCGCGGCGTTTGCTACCCTGTCGGTCAACCTCGGCATCGAGACCTGGTTTTCCGAGCGGGTCGGCTCGGTCGTCGGCAATGCGCTGGAGGTCGCGCAGGCCTACGAGCGCGAGCACCGCGAGAACATCCGCGGCGACGTGCTGGCCATGGCCAACGACCTGAACCGCGCCGCGGGGATCGGCGGTCTCTCGCCCGTGCAGCTGAACGAGATCGTGCGCCAGCAGGCGCTGCTGCGTGAACTGCCCGAGGCGTTCGTCTTTACGGCCGACCGCGAGATCATCGCCCGCGGCGAGTTCAGCTATCTGTTCAGCTTCGAGCCGCCCAGCGATGCGGATTTGGCCCGGGCCCGCACCGGCCAGATCGTCATCACCGGCGACGACGTGAACAACGAAATCCGCGCGCTGGTCGCGCTGACCAACTTTTTCGACACGTTTCTCTATGTCTCGCGCGAGGTCGAAGGCGACGTGTTGCGCCTGTTGGACGAGACCGAGGCGACCGTACAGTTCTACGAGACGCTGGAGCGCGAGCGCGGCACGCTCCTGCGCGACTTCGCGCTGATCTATGTGGGCTTTGCGCTGCTGGTCATCGCGTCCTCCACCCTGGCGGGCTTCTGGTTTGCCGAACGGCTGGCGCGGCCTGTGGGCCGGCTGGCGGCCGCCGCCGGGCGCATCGGCCAGGGCGACATGACGGTGCGGGTGAAGGAGGAGAAGGGCGGCGACGAGATCTCGCTGCTCTCGCGCACCTTCAACACCATGACCGCGCAGTTGGCCGACCAGCGCGACGCGCTGGTGACCGCGCACCGCGACGCCGAGATGCGCCGCCGGCTGACGGAGGCGGTGCTGGCGGGCGTGACCGCCGGCGTCATTGGGCTGGACGAACAGGGCCGGATCGACCTGATGAACCATGCCGCGGCCGAGCTGTTAGACCTGGACGCGGCGAGCACGCGCTGCCGCACGCTCGTCGACGTCGCCCCCGACTTCGCGCCGCTGCTCCAGGCCGCGCGCGCGGCCCCGTCGGGCGTTAGCCAGGGCGAGGTGGGGCTGACGGTGGCGGGCCAGGCGCGCAAGTTCCTGTGCCGCGTCGCGCTGAAGAGCCCGGATGCCTCGCACGAGGGGCACGTGCTGACCTTCGACGACATCACGGCGCTCGCCTCGGCCCAGCGCATGGCGGCCTGGGGCGATGTCGCCCGCCGCATCGCCCACGAGATCAAGAACCCGCTGACGCCGATTCAGCTATCGGCCGACCGGATGCGGCGCAAGTTCGTCGGCCGCCTGGGCGAGGACGGCGCCCAGCTGGAAAAGATGGTCGACGTGATCAGCCGCCAGGCCGACCAGATCCGCCGTATGGTCGACGCGTTTTCGCGCTTTGCCCGCATGCCCGAGCCCATGCTGGCCGACGAGGATCTGCGCGAGCTGGTGCGCGAGGCGGTGCTGCTGCAGCAGTCGGGGCAAGAGGGGCGCGAGGACGGCATCCGCTTCGGCGTCGAGCTGCCCGAACAGGCGGCGATGATCTCGGCCGACCGCGGGCTGATCGGCCAGTGCCTGACCAACCTGCTGCAGAATGCCGCCGATGCCATCGAGGGTCGGCGCGAGCGCGACGCCGACGCGCCGACCGGCCGGGTGATGGTCGCACTGTCGGCCACGGGCCGGGGCTTCCGGCTTGACATTTCGGACAACGGCGTGGGCCTGCCGGTGGAACAACGCGACCGGCTGAGCGATCCCTACGTGACGACCCGGGCCAAGGGCACGGGCCTGGGCCTGGCCATCGTGCGCAAGATCGCCGAACAGCACGGCGGCAGCATCGCGCTCGGCGACGCGTCGGGCCAGGACGGGATGGACGGCGCCCAGGTGACGCTGCGCCTGCCCCGCCGGGCCGAGCGCAAGATCCCTGATCGGGCCACCGCCGCCACCGCTGCCGCCGGCGACGGCGTCGGCGACGGTGCGCCCGCCGGCCAGACCACCGAAGCGCCCGCCCCAACAAGCGCCCCAACAGGCGCACGGGCAAGCGCCCCAGCAAGCGCCCCAGCAAGCGCCCCAGCAACCGCACAGGAAAGCGCAGGGGCAAGCGCGACGGCAAGCGCGGCGGAATAAGCGAGTACAGAGGGCAGTACGGGTATGGCAGACATCCTGATCGTCGACGACGAAGCCGACATCCGCGATCTGATCGCCGATTTGCTGCGGGACGAGGGCTATGCCACCCGCCCCGCGTGGGACGCCGACACCGCCTTCCAGGCGATCGAGGCCGGCCGGCCCGACCTGATCATCCTGGACATCTGGCTGCAGGGCTCGCGGCTGGACGGGATCGAGATCCTGAAGACCGTCAAGCGCGACAAACCGGATATCCCGATCGTCATCATCTCGGGCCATGGCAACATCGAACTGGCGGTCGCGGCGGTCAAACAGGGCGCCTACGACTTTATCGAGAAGCCGTTCAACATGGACCAGCTGCTGGTGGTCGTCGCCCGCGCGCTGGAGGCCTCGCGCCTGCGCCGCGAGAATGCGCAGCTGCGCGAGAGCGAGGCCCAGGCCTGGCAGATGGTCGGCGAGAGCCAGGCCGTGCAGTCGCTGAAATCCAAGCTGGACCGCGTGGCCCGCGGCGGCTCGCGCGTGCTGCTGTCGGGCGGGCCCGGCTCGGGCAAAGAGATCGCGGCGCGCTATGTGCACGCCAATTCGGACCGCCAGGGCAAACCGTTCGTGGTGGTCAACGCCGCCTCGGTCGAGGCCGACCGGATGGAGGAGGTGCTCTTCGGCCGCCTGCGCGACGATGGCAGCGTGCAGCCCGGCCTGTTCGAGCGCGCCCACGGCGGCACGCTGTTCATCGACGAAGTCGGCGACATGCCCTACGGCACCCAGTCCAAGATCCTGCGGGTACTGATCGACCAGTCCTTCGCACGCCTCGGCGATACGGCGACGGTGCGCGTCGACGTGCGCGTGATCTCGGCCACCAACCGGGACCTGGCGGCCGAGATCCGGGCAGGACGGTTCCGCGAGGATCTGTTCCACCGGCTGAACGTGATGCCGATCGACGTGCCTTCGCTGGACCGGCGGCGCGACGACATCCCGATGCTGGCCAACTTCTTCCTGGACCGGTTCGCCGCCGAGCAGGGGCTGGTCCGGCGCGTGCTGTCCGATGGCGCGCTGGCCGCGCTGCAGACCCGCAGCTGGCCCGGCAACGTGCGCCAGTTGCGCAACATGATGGAGCAGATGCTGATCCTGGGCGCCGACAGCCGGGTGATCGAGGCGGACGAGCTGCCGGGCGGCGGGGGCGAGGCCGGCGATGCGGGCCTCAACGGTCTGCTCAGCGTCGTCGCGTCCCTGCCGCTGCGCGAAGCGCGCGAGCTGTTCGAGCGCGAGTACCTGGTGGCGCAGATCAACCGATTTGGCGGCAACATCTCGCGCACCGCGGCGTTTGTGGG
>JBCCMW010000234.1:0-6755 GCA_039026175.1 Pseudomonadota bacterium | reverse complement strand
CTGCCGACGCAAACGGCGAAACCAGGCCTTTCGGCGTTATCGCCCGCCGCCCGGCGGGGGGCGGCAGGGCAGCGCAGATCTCATCTTTCGGGCAGCGGAATATGCTCGGCATTGTCGTCCGGCGGCAGTTGGAAACGGCCGTGCTGCCAGTCGCCCTCCCGCCAGGCTTCTTTGGCGGCCTCGATCCGCTCGCGCGACGAGGCGACGAAGTTCCACCAGATGTACCGCGGCCCGTTCAGCGTCTCGCCCCCCAGCAGCATCACCCGCGCGTCCGTCACGGCCCGCACGCCGATGGCGTCGCCGGGACGGAACACCAGCATGCGACCCGCGTCGTACGACACGCCGCCCACCGCGACAGTGCCGCTCGTCACATAGAGCGCGCGGTCCTCGTGGTTGTCGGGCATCGGCAGCATCTGCCCAGCGGCGATATGGGCGTCGGCATAGAACATCTCGCTGAAGGTCTTGACCGGCGCGCGCGCGCCGTAGGCATCGCCAAGGATCAACCGCACCGACTTGCCCTCGCCCTCGATGAAGGGCAGCGCGTCCTTGGGCTGGTTCTCGAAACCGGGGTCGCTATCCTCGGCGTCGTCGGGCAGGGCGACCCAGGTCTGAATCCCGAACAGCGGCTTGGTCGGTTTGGCCCGCTCGACCGTGCCGGTGCGTTCCGAGTGGGTGATGCCGCGCCCGGCGATCATCCAGTTCACCGCGCCCGGCGTGATCTCCATCGCGGTGCCCAGACTGTCGCGGTGGTAGATCGCGCCCTGGTAGAGATACGTCACCGTGGCGAGGCCAATGTGCGGGTGCGGGCGCACGTCCATGCCCTGCTCGGTCAGGAACTCGACCGGGCCCATCTGGTCGAAGAAGATGAACGGACCGACCATCTGGCGCGACGCCGAGGGCAGGGCGCGGCGCACCTCGAAGGCGCCGATATCCCGCGCGCGCGGCACGATCACGGTCTCGATGCGGTCGACCTCGTCGCCGGTGGGGCAATGCGGGTCGAGGGCGGGGTTCCAGCTCATGGGCCTAGCTCTCCTCTGCGGGCGTGGCAGCCGAGGATAGGGCGCGAGGGCCCGCGCTACAGCCACGCTCGCCCGCAAGTCACCCTGCTCCACCCGAGAATGCCCATGCCTCGCCCCGCGCCCCACCCCAACGGCTGCTGCGATGCGCGGGTGTCGGGCCGGGTCAAGGATCGCCGCCAGGCGACCGCGCAGCGGCCCGTCCTTGACGCGGCCTGACAGCCGCAAAACGCTGGTCGAGAAGCCCCGTCGGGCTTCTCTCAGCCCCCCTCTCCCCTTGGCCAACCGACCGATGCCGCCGGTGGGTGCCCACGATCGAGCATCGCGGCGACCAGCCGCGATTCCGCTTGGTCGGGGGCGGCAGGGCGCTCAGCGCGGCACGGCGACCTCGGCGCCCGGGGCTTCGGGCTCGTCGTCGGTCATCTGCGGCGGAAAGCCGGGGGCGCGGATGTCCAGGCCCGTCGCCTCCTCCAACCGGCGGATGACGTTCGGCGACAGCTCGCGCGGGCCATAGCGTGCGATGGCGTCGGCGAAGATGGCGTTCAACAGCGGCGACAGCTCCACCGGCACGCCGTGGCGGTCGGCCAGCGCCTGGAACAGGCCGATGTCCTTGGCGACCAGGTCCATCGTGAAGCTGATGTCGCGCGAGCCGTTCAGGATCACCTGGCCCTCGGTCTCGTGCACGAACGACGTGCCCGAGGAGATGCGGATCGCTTCGTACGCGGTCGCGAGGTCCAGCCCCGCGGCGCGCGTGGTGGTCAACGCCTCGGCCACGCTCAACAGGTTGGCGGTGGCCAGGTAGTTGGTCACGACCTTCAGCACCGAGGCCGAGCCGAGCGGCCCGGTGTGCAGGATGCGCCGGCCCATGCGCGTCAGCAGCGGCATCATGCGCTCGAACACCGCGCGCTCGGCGCCCGCGAAGATCGCGATGTTGCCGGTCGCCGCACGGTGGCAGCCGCCCGAGACGGGGCAGTCCACGGCGTGCCCGCCCACGGCCGCGACCCGGGCGCCGAGGCGCAGCACTTCGGCCTCGGCCGTCGTCGACATCTCGGCCCACACCATGCCGGGGCGCCAGGCGCCGAGCAGGCCCTCCGGCCCTTCCAGCACCGCGGCCGAGGCGGCGGGGCTCGGCAGGCAGGTGATCACCACCTCGGCTTCGGCCGCCAGCGCCGCGGGGCTCTCGGCCCAGCCGGCGCCCGCGGCCAGCAGCGGCCGGGCGGCGGCGGGGTCCAGGTCGTGGACCGCCAGTGGCACGCCGTTGCGCGCCAGCGATCCCGCCAGCTTGGCGCCCACGTTGCCGAGACCGATGAAGCCCGTGCGGGGCAGGGGGGCGGCGGCGTCCTGCATGGCGGCGCTCCGGCGGCTGGTGCGGCGGCGGCGTCAGAAGTCGGTGGGCGCGCCGCCCTCGCGGATGCGCCGCTCGACGAAATCGTCCAGCGCCTCGCGGTGGCCGGGATCCATAGGCGGGGCCTCGAACTCGTTCAGCACGGCCTTCCACACCGCGTTGGCGCGCTGCTCGGCCGACTGGCTGCCGCCTTCCTCCCACGCGCCGACGTCGCGCCAGTCGCTGAGGAAGGGCTGGTAGAACTCGGTCTCGAACCGGTCGCGGGTGTGCTGCGGCGCAAAGAAGTGGCGGCTCGTCTCGGGCATCGCGTCGACCTCGGCGATGGCGTCGACGGCCAGCGCCTCGGCCGAGGTGTCGACGGGGCGCTGCATGGCGGCGAACTGCTGCAGCACCTCGCAGTCGATCACCAGCTTTTCGTAGCTCGCGCAGAGCCCTGCCTCGAGCCACCCGGCCGAGTGGTAGACCAGATTCACGTGGCTGGTCATGCAGGTCCACATCGAATTCATGCTCTCCCACATCGCCTGGGTGTCCGGGATCTTGGACGCGCAGGCGTTCGAGGCGCGGAACGGCAGCTTGTAGTGGCGCGCCATCTGGCCCGAGATCTGGGTCGCGCGCACATATTCGGGGGTGCCGAACGCCGGCGCGCCCGAGCGCATGTCGGCGTTGTTGGTAAAGCTGCCGTAGCCGACCGGCGTGCCCGGGCGCACGATTTGCAGCAGCACCACGCAGGCCAGCGCCTCGGCCGTCGCCTGCGCGACCGAGCCTGCCAGGGTGATGGGCGAGGTCGCGCCGGCCAGGGTGAAAGGCGTGATGATCGTCGGCTGCCCGCGCTCGGCCAGCCGCATCGCGCCATCCAGCATCGGCCAGTCGTGCTTGAGCGGCGAGGTCGAGTTGATGTTGGTGTACACCCGCGGACAGGCGGCGAACGCCTCGTGGGAAAGCCCGCCGGCCAAGCGCACCATCTCCATCGCGTCCTCGACCCGCTCGCGGCCGAGCGCGTAGCAGTGCATCACCTTGTCCGACAGCGTGAGCTTGTCGCGCAGACAGTGCAGGTGGCGCACCGAGGCGTGCACGTCGACCGGTTCGACCGGGTAGCCGCCCAGCACCTGGATCACGTTGAAATGCTGGCTGAGCTTTACGAGGTCGCGGAAGCTGGCCATGTCTCCCGGTCGGCGTCCGCGATCCAGATCGCGGCAGGCGGGCGGCGAGGAGACGTTGACGAACGCTGCGTGGCGCCCGCCGAGGGTGATCTGCCGTTCCGGATTGCGCGGCGTGATCGTAAAGGTCTCGGGCGCCATGGCGGCATAGTGGCGGACCAGCGCGCGGTCCATGCGCACCCGCGCGCTGCCAGCGCGCACATCGCAGCCCGCCGCCTTGAGCCGCTGCAGCGCGTCGTCGTGCAGGAAGTCGATGCCGATTTCCTCGAGGATCCGCATTGCGGCTTCGTCGATCGCGGCCACGCCCTCCTCGTCGATCGGCTCCACCGGTGCGTCGGACCAGGCGTACTGGCCCCAGGGTGCCTGTGCCGGCAGGCCGCTGCTGGCGCGCCGCGCGTTGCCGGCCCGCCCACCGCCGCGGCGGCGCCGGCCGCTGCCCGCCTCGCCCGAGGGGGTCTCGGGCGTGATTTCGCGCAGGTCGGCCATGGCGGTCTCCTCGGGCAGGGGGCGCGGCCCTCCGTCGGGCACAGGCGGCGTGGACACGGTTTCCACACCGAGCACCATCCCCCGCCCCGGTGGCAAGGGATGGCCCGGCTGCGTCATCGCCTGTCGAATTCCCGCCAATCGCCGCGGCGTGACATCGGGCAACGCCCGCCGTGTGGCCGTCAGCGCGTTGCCAGGAAGCCTGGCAGGTCGGCGATGCTGTCCAGCATCACGTCGGCCAGCGGCGCCAGCGAGGGGCGGATCGCCGCCCCCGACGGCCCCGACAGCACCGCCACGACCAGCCCGCAGCGGGCCGCGCGCGCGGCCATCAGATCGTGCGTGCTGTCGCCGACCATGGCGAGCGCGCGCGGCGCAATGCCCGCCTCCTCGGCAAAGCGCAGGATCATGTCGGGCGCGGGTTTCGGCCGCTTGACGCTGTCGTAGCCCAGCACCGAGCGGAAGGCGCCGTCCACGCCGATCCGCGCGAGTTGCGCGCGGGCCGCCGTTTCGGCGTCGTTGGTGGCGACGCCCAGCAGGTAGCCGCGCGCGCCCAGGTCCTGCAGCAGCCCGATCAGATCGGGCACCATCGTGACGGGCCGCACGTCGCCCCCGGCCTCGGCCGAGGCGTTGAGCGCCGCCTCCAGCCCCGCGGCACCCAGGTCCGGACGAAACGGCGCCCAGATCGCCGCGACCTCGGCGGTGGCGCCCGACACGATGGGACTGCCGGGCTGAAATGCGCCGGTCGTCATATCGTAACCCGCGGCCTTGGCCATCTCGGCGCCGACGGCGGGCTCGGGAGCCAGCGCCTCGATCACGGTGTCCACCACGCCGCGCCACGTGGCGGCATAGTCCAGCAGCGTGCCGTCCTTGTCGAACAGGATGCCCTCGATCGCCTGTGTCATCGCAGCAGTCCCCTCTCGCGGGCCAGCGCCCGTGCCTTGACCAGCCGCGCGTGGCGCGCCGCGGCGTAGTGCGCGGCGAGGCGCAGGCCGTCGATCCCGAAGGCCCACCAGCCCTTGGCGACATAGCCCTTGGCGAAGGCGCCGACCCGCTCCAGCGCCGCGCGCCAGGCCGGCGGGACCCGCCCGCGCGCCACCATGTCGGCCGCCTGCGCCGAGGTATAGCGATCCAGCTTTTCGCGAAAATGACTGAAAGAGCGGAAGCTGTGGTGCAGCATCAGGCCGCGCAGCCGGCCGGTCCGCCCCTCGCGCACCAGCACCGCGTCGTGCACAGGGCTGTCGCGGAACCCCGCGCGCCGCCGGTCGTAGAGCCTGAGCCAGAGATCGACCGGGGCCAGACGGCGCGGTCCGGGATCGGCGAAATGCACCATCTTGCGCCGCAGCCAGAAGCCCGCGTCGCGCGGCGCGCCGTCGGCAAACAGCGCCCGGATCTCGTCTGCGAGCGCTGGGGTCAACGCCTCGTCGGCATCCAGGTTCAGCACCCAGTCGTGGCGGCACGCCGCTTCGGCATAGATCTTCTGCGCGCCGTATCCAGGCCAGTCGCGCACCACGACCCGCGCGCCTGCTGCCTCGGCCAGCGCGACCGTGCCGTCGGTCGAGTGCGAATCGACGACCAGGATCTCGTCCACCAGATCCCGCAGGCTGGCGAGCGCCGTCGGCAGACGATCCGCTTCGTCCTTGGTGATGATGAAGGCCGAGACCGGGATGGCCGCCATGTGCCTCAGTCCTCCCCCTGCAACCCACTCGCGGGCCGCGGCACCGCGCCGACGGCGCGCGTCGCACCGCGCCGACGGCGCGCGTGGTGCCGTGCCGACGGCGCGCGTGCCGATCGCCTAACCGCTGGGCGGGACGTTCGCCAGGGGTCCCGCCGCACCCCGCCGCGAGGCCCTGGTGCGCAGACGGCGGGCGTGACGGCCAGAATTATGAAACCGGGTGAAGGACGGGTGTTGACGGATCGGCCCGTGTCCGCCATATCCGCCATCCCGCCGCGGCAGTGGCGGCCACGACGGTGCGTGTTGCCTTCTTCGGCGAAGGTCGCTATCCTGCCGACCGCTCTTTGACATTGTTGTGGAAGTGAAGGGGTATGTGGGTTGTTGGGCTCGTTTCGGCGAGTTTGGCGCTTGCATATCGGCCATTGAGGTCTGGGCTCTTTTGGGTTTGGGCCGGTGAGATGGTGTCAGCGACGGCTGGCTTTGACGGTGTTTGGACGGTTTGGGCTTTGGTCTGGGCTGTTTGGGTGCTGTTGGGGTTGGCTGTGTGATGTGCGAGAGGCTCGACTTGTCAAGGAAGTTGGGTGCTTTGCGCTTTGCGGCGCTGGGGTGTCGTTCTTCGGGGCGATGATCTGGTGCGATGGTTTGTGGGGTGGCGATCCGCCCCGCAGGCAGCGAAGCGTTTGGGCGCCTTGGAACTTCAACTTGAGAGTTTGATCCTGGCTCAGAACGAACGCTGGCGGCAGGCTTAACACATGCAAGTCGAGCGCTTTCTTCGGAGAGAGCGGCGGACGGGTGAGTAACGCGTGGGAACGTGCCTTGTGGTTCGGAACAACCGCTGGAAACGGCGGCTAATACCGGATGAGCCCTTTGGCTTTTGTCATTGGGGAAAGATTTATCGCCATGAGATCGGCCCGCGTCTGATTAGGTAGTTGGTGGGGTAACGGCCTACCAAGCCGACGATCAGTACCTGGTTTGAGAGGATGATCAGGCACACTGGGACTGAGACACGGCCCAGACTCCTACGGGAGGCAGCAGTGGGGAATCTTGGACAATGGGGGCAACCCTGATCCAGCCATGCCGCG
>JBCCMW010000233.1:0-6768 GCA_039026175.1 Pseudomonadota bacterium | reverse complement strand
GGGCCGCTGCGCGGTCGCCTGGCGGCGATCCTTGACCCGGCCCGACACCCGCGCATCGCGCGAGCGGGCATGGCGGCCGGCTGGCGTGATGCCGGGGGACGTGATGCTGGGGGGCGCGATGCCCGGGGCGCGATACCGAGGCGCGATACCCGGGGGGCGCGATACCGGGCTCGGCGCGGGCGCCTTGTGGCGGTCTTTGTGGCGGCGGTCCGGTCAGGCGAGGGGGACCTCGACGCGGGCGAGCAGCGCAAGGCGGCCGCCCGCGGCGACGCGCACCACCTGGATCTCGCCGTTGATCGGGCGCGTGCCGGTAAGCGCCTCGATGTTCACGTTGTGGCTGACCATCAGCACCGTGCGCGCATCCGGCAGGGCGGCCAGCGCCTCGCGCGTGCCGCGCAGCCGCGCCGGCCGGGTGTGACGCGCGCGGGAGAAGGAGTTGAGCGCCGTCACCGTTTCGACCGGGCCCAGCGCCATCAGCTCGGCCGTCTCGCGGCAGCGGCACCAGGCGCTGGACCACACCGCGTCGATCGCCATGCCGCTGGCGCGCAGCATATCGCCCGCCCGGCGCGCCTGGGCGCGGCCGAGATCGGAGAGGTTGCGCTGCGTGGCGCAGTCATCCAGCGAGAAGTCGGCGGGATCGCCCGATCCGGGCGCCAGCGCGTGGCGCATCAGCGCGTGGGTCCGAGGCTCGGCCAACTGCGCCAGCGCAGCGTCCGCCAGCGCGCGCCCCGGCAGACCTGCCGCGGCGAGCGCCGACGCAGCGCCGCCCAGCACGACGGCGCGGCGCGGCAGACAGGGGACGGCAGGGCGGGACATGCGACGCTCCTCGACGCTCGGCACGCCGCAGACCTAGCCCCCGACCGCCGCGACGCCAAGAGCCCGAGCGCCGCCCGCGGCTCAGAACCGGACCGAGCCGCCGACCGAGAAGATATGCGCCCCGCCGTCGTACTCGACGGTCGAGCCGGCGAACGGGCCCGAGCGGATCACGACCTCGGGGTCCTCCAGCGCCAGCAGG
Source organism: Pseudomonadota bacterium (assembly GCA_039026175.1). Taxonomy (GTDB): domain Bacteria; phylum Pseudomonadota; class Alphaproteobacteria; order Rhodobacterales; family Rhodobacteraceae; genus Thermohalobaculum. The sequence goes on along the minus strand of JBCCMW010000233.1, from coordinate 5,753 downwards.
TACGAATAGGAGGCGTCGAGCGTGGTATCGAGCCCGAAGAGCGGCGGCAGATCGTAGCTGAACCCGGTCGAGAGCCAGAGCCGGTCGGCGTCGGGTACGCGTACCGTCCGCCCCAGCCCGGCCTCGGTGAGCGACGTGGTGTCGACCGTCGGGCTGTCGTCGTAGGCCACGCCGCCGCGGATGGTCAGCCGGTCGTTCACGTCGTACTCGGCGCCCGCGGCCACGAAGAACGCGTCCTCGTAGTTCTGCGGGTCCGCCGCTTCGAAACCGACCGCGTCGATGGTCGTGGTGATCGCGTCGAACACCGACCAGCGGATGTAGCGCCCCTCGACGCTGATGCGCAGGTCGTCGGTCAGATCCTGGGTAATGCCGATCTGCACGGTCGAGGGCAGGCCCGCGTTCACCTCGGTGTCGAAGGCCCGGCCGGCGAGCGGGCCCACCACATCGCCGCCCGCAGGCGAGAAGATCGCCTCGCCCGAGATGTCGGCGTCGTAGCTGTGGTGGTAGGCGAGGCCGATGCGCGTGCCGTCGATCGGCTCCCACAGCGCGCCGGCCGAGAAGCCGAACTCGTAGTCGACACCGTCCAGGGTCAGCAGGCTGTTGGTCAGCCGCGCGTCGATGACGATGATGTTAAAGGCAAAGCCCAGCGCCAGCCTGTCGGTCACCTCGTAGGCGATGGCGGGCGACGCTTCGATGGTGACCAGCGACGACTGGATACCGTCGCCGGCGCCGATGAAGGTGTCCGGGTTCTCGGTCGCCAGGCCGAACGGGGTTTTGAGCGTGAAGCCCACCACGAACTGGTCGTCGATGCGGTAACCGATGGCCGAGGCGGGGACAAAGCCCGAGCGGTCGGCGTTGGTCTCGGTCGCCACGCCCGGCGGGGCGGCCGGCGCGGGCATGCCGTCGATCACCAGGCTGGTCGTGCTGCCGTCCGCGATGGGGAAAATGCCCGACGCATTGCCCGCGATCTCGAGCCCCTGCACGGTGGCGAGGGCCGCGGGGTTGAAGCCGGCATAGGTGGGGTCCTTGGCGCCCGAGACGCTGTCGGCATAGGACAGTCCTTGCGACTTGGCCGAGCGCTCGTTGATCTGGAACGCACCGGCGTGCGCCTGGCCCGGCAGCAGCATCGGGATCAGCAACAGGGGTGCTGCCATGGCGGGGGCCAGCAGGCCGGCGCACCGTGCGGCGGCTTCGCTGTCGTTGTCGGTGTCTGGGTGCGGGGCGGTGTCGGGGCGCACGGCAGGCTGCGTAGCGGGGCACGCAGCAGCACGCGCGCGCCGCCCGGGGCACGGCGGGACAGTCATGATTTTCCTCCCAACAGTTCGTGATTCTCGCGCATCACGATTCATGCGATTCGTTTCGACGAATCGCCCCTCAGTGCAAGAAGCGACGTCGCGTCAGAGACATAAAACCTTACGTAAACGTCACCTTTGAGTCGCACTCGCCTCGATTCTCGGTCGCCGCGGCGCGCTCGGGTGCCGGTGCGCAGGCCAACTGGACGGGTCGCGCGCGCTCGGCCATAGTCCGCGAGGTGTGGCGGATGGGAGAGCGCGATGCGCCTGATCGATTGGGTTGTCGAGCTGGTCACCTGGTGGAACGGCCAGACCATCGGCACCCGCCTGTTCACCGCGCGCAACGGCGTGCTGGTGGGCGAGGACGAGCGCGGCAACAGGTTCTACCGCACCGCCGACGGCGCGCGGCGCTGGGTGATCTATAACGGCGAGGCCGAGGCCAGCCGCGTGTCGCCCGACTGGCACGGTTGGCTGCATTTCACCTATGACGAGCCGCCGACCGAACGCCCGTTCGAGGTCAAGCCGTGGGAGAAGGCGCACGTGCCCAACATGACCGGGACCGATCTTGCCTATCGCCCGCCGGGCAGCGTGCTGACCCCGTCGCGTCGCCCGCGCACGCGCGGCGATTACGAAGCCTGGCAGCCCGAGTAAGCCGATGGCCGAACGCGTTGCCGATACCCTGGTCGGGGCCGCGGTGATCGCCGCCGCCGCAGGCTTTGTGCTGTATGCCGCCAACACCGCCGATCTGGGCCTGGGGGGCGGCAGCGGCACGACGCTGGTCGCCGAGTTCCGCAAGGCCGAGGGGCTGGCCGCGGGCGGCGATGTGCGCATCGCCGGCGTCAAGGTAGGCTCGATCTCCGGCATGACGCTGGACCCCGAGACCTTCGTGGCCCGCGTCACGCTGCAGGTGGACGAGGGGCTGGAACTGCCCGACGACACGGGTGCGCGCATCACGTCGGCCGGCCTGCTGGGCGACAGCTACATCGCGCTGGAACCCGGCGCGTCGGAGTTCATGCTGCAGGACGGCGACGTGCTGTTCCGCACGCAGGACAGCGTGAACATCATCGACATGGTCAGCCGCTTCGTCGCCGGCGGCGGCATTGAGGAATGACCGAGGCGTCGGTGCCCGAGGGGCAGGGGGCCGGCGGGGCCGTTCCGCCGCCGCCCGACTGGTGCGCCGCGCGCTATGGCCGAAACGCCCGCTTCGTCGCCGATCTCGCTGCGTCGCTGGTCGACGATCTGGCGGCGGCGACCGGCGGATTGAGCGGGGTCGAGGTGCTGGACCTTGGCTGCGGCGACGGGGCCATGACCGCGCGGCTGATCGAACGCGGGGCCCGGGTGACCGGGATCGACGCCTCGGCCGACATGGTCGCCGCCGCCCGCGCCGCCGGGATCGAGGCGAGCGTGATGGACGCCCAGGCGCTGTCCTTCGCCGGGGCGTTCGACGCGGTCTTCTCGAACGCCGCGATCCACTGGATGGGCGACCAACAGGCGGTGATCGACGGCGTGGCCCGGGCGCTGCGCCCGGGCGGGGTGTTCGTCGCCGAGCAGGGCGGGCAGGGCAACGTGGCGGCCATCCGCACCGCGCTGATCGTCGCGCTGGCCGAGCAGGGCATCCAGACGACGCTAGACGAGATCTGGGCCTTCCCCAGCCCCGACGACCAGCGCGCCCGGCTGGAGCACGCGGGCTTCGCCGTGGAGGCGATCGCGCTGACGCCGCGGCCCACGCCGCTGGACTGCGGCATGGGCGCGTGGCTCGAGACGCTGGCCGCCCCGGTGCTGGCGCGGCTGCCCGCGGCGGCGCGCGCCCCGGCGATGGCCCGCGCCGAGACGCTGCTGGCCCCGGCGCTCCGTGACGGGCAGGGCCGATGGTGGGGCGATTATGTGCGTTTGCGCTATTGCGCCCGCCTGCCGTAGACACCGCCCATGCGGTGGACCCCAGGCTTTTTCGGTCGGCGGTGCGCCGGCGCTGCCCTAGCGCTGGCGCTGGCCGTCGTGGCGACGCCGCCGCCCGCACCGGCGCAGACCGACGGCTCGATCGTCCAAGACAGCGCGCTGCCGCCCCCCGGCGACGGCGATGACCTGCGCGGTCTGATCGGTGTGCGCCCGCCGGGCGCGGCGCGGACCGGCCCGCTGCTGCCCAACGCCCGCACGCCGGGCGGCCCGGCGCCCAGCTCGGACGGGACCGACAGCGCCTTTGCGCCCCTGCGCGTGCCCGTGCCGCTTGGCCGACCCGGCCGCGTCGCGCGCGAGGCGGACACGGGCCAAGACGCCACGGCCGACGATGCGCAGGGGCCGGCGACGATCCCCGCACCGCAAGACGCCGCAGAGCTGGGGACCGCAGAACCGGACGGCGGCCTCCAGGGCACCGGGGACCAAGCGAGCGGGGACAGGGGCGCCAGGGACGGGGACCCCGGAGACCGGGCTTCCGGGGACGGGGCCCCAGGGGATGGGAACTTTGGGGATGGGAACACGGCGGACCAGGACACCGCTGCGCTGGGCGACCGGCCTGCCACCGGCGTGACCACGCTGCCCCCGCCCGAGGACAACCCGCTGACCGACGACCGCTTTCGCGTCGCCCCCTTCCGCACGCCCGAGTTCCAGGAGCCCGAGCGCCAGGTGACCCTGGGCGCGGCCCAGTCGGCCGACCAGGCCCAGGTCCGCGTGCTGGACATGATCACCGGGATCACCGAGACGGTGGAGGTCGCCGCCGGACGGCCCGTGCGCTATCAGCGGCTGATCCTGACCCTGATGGCCTGTGCCCGGCCCGAGGATCGCGGCGGCATCGGCGATGTCGGCCTGCTGTCGATCACCGACCGGCGGATCGACGCGGGCAAGCCGGTGTTCCAGGGCTGGATGTTCGCCGAAAGCCCCGCGCTCTCGGCCCTCGATCACCCGCGCTACGACGTGTGGCTGATCTCCTGTATCGCCCGCTCGCCCGAAAGCTCGGGCGGCAGCGCCCAGAACGATCCGGGGTGAGCGAGCGCGTCGCCCAGCAGCGCGCGGTACATCACCCGGGGCACCGATATCGCACCCATGCTCTGTAGGTGATCGGTGGTGAACTGGGTGTCGAGCAGGCGGAAGCGTCCCGCCCGCAGCCGCGCCACCAGGTGCACGAGCGCAATCTTCGAGCCATCGCGCACCCGGCTGAACATGCTCTCGCCGAAGAAGGCGCCGCCGAGCCGCACGCCGTAGAGCCCGCCGGCAAGCTGGCCGTCGATCCACACCTCGACCGAATGGGCGTGCCCCTGGCGGTGGAGCTGGCCGTAAAGATCGGCAATCTGCGCGTTGATCCAGGTCTCGGCCCGGTCGGCGCAGGCGGCGACGACCTCGTCAAAGGCATGGTCGACCCGCACCTCGTGATCGGGCCGACGCACCCGTTTGCGCAGCGAGCGCGACACATGGAAGGCGTCCAGCGGCAGGATCCCGCGCCGCCGCGGCTCGACCCAGAACACCTCCTCGGCGTCCGCGCTGTCTGCCATCGGGAACACGCCCTCGGCATAGGCGCGCAGCAAAAAGCTGGGCGTGATCAGGGGACGCTCGTCCGCGTCCTTCATGGCCGACCCCTCAACTCCATGGCGCGATACTCGCACAGGGGGCGCCGACGGTGAAGCCGCGCAGCGCCGCGAGGTGCGCAAGCGCTACTCGTTGCGTTTCGGGATGCCCGCTGTCAGGGCCTCGGGCACGCTGAAATGCACCCCGGCCTCGGCCAGCACCGCGGCATCCAGCGGCGGCGGGCGGAGGTCCACGCCCTTGGCCAGACGCGTGGCGATCTCCTGGATCGCGGCGATGCGCGCGTATTTTTTGTCGTTGGCCGGGACCGCGACCCAGGGCGCCGAGCGGGTCGAGGTCTTGGCGAACATCTCGTCGATCGCCTTGGCATAGGCGTCCCACTTGCTGCGGTTGCGAAAGTCCTCGTAGGTCAGCTTCCAGCGCTTCAGCGGGTCCAGCAGGCGCTTCTCGAAACGGCGGAGCTGCTCCTCCGGGGTGATGTGCAGGAACAGCTTCACGATCCGCACGCCGTCGTCGCTGAGCATCTGCTCGAACGCGTTGATCTCGTCGTAGGCGGCGCGCCAGCGGGCCGTGGGGGCCAGCTCCTCGATCCGCTCGACCAGCACCCGGCCGTACCACGAGCGATCGAACACCGTGATCGAGCCGTGCGGGGGCAGGCGTTCGACGAACCGGGTCAGGTAGTGACGGTCGAGGTAGTAGCCCGAGGGCGCGCCGATCGGCCAGACCTTGAAGCCGCGCGGGTCCAAGAGCTGCGACATGCGCCGGATGGTGCCGCCCTTGCCGGCCGCGTCCCAGCCCTCGAACACCACCACGGCGGTGCGTCCGCTGAACAGATACGCCTGCTGGATGCGCATCAGCGTGTGCTGCAGCTTTTCCAGCTTTTTCTGATAGGTCTTGGCGTCCAGCCGCGCGTCGGTGTCGAGCGCGTCGAGCCGCGGTGCCTTGCCG
>JBCCMW010000232.1:0-6811 GCA_039026175.1 Pseudomonadota bacterium | reverse complement strand
GGCGCGGGCGACGTGATCGAGATCGAGGACGGCCCGGCCGCCGGCCTGGTGCTGCCCTTCACCCGCTGGGCCGTGCCGACCGTCGACCTAGTCGCCGGTGTGCTCATCGCCGACCCACCGGACGAAGACGCCAGCGCCCCAGACGGCACCGTTGCGGACGAGGACAGCCGCAACGGGGCGGCGCCCGACACGCCGCGCGGCGCGCCGCGCGACACCGGCTGGCGCGTCGGTGGCCGTCTGCCGCCCGCGGTCGGCACCGCCGGACGCGGCGAAGACGACGGCAACGGCGACGGTGGCGGGGCATGACCGGCGGCACCCCGCAGATCCGCCGCGCCGCCGTGCTGCGGGCCGGGCACCGGGCGCTCGGCCAGAACGGGGGCCAGAACCGGGGCCCGATCCGCGTACCCGACGCTCGCGCCCGTCCGGACGAGGACGAGGACGAGGACGAGGACGACCGCGACGCCAGCGGGATCGGCACCGCATCCCCAGCCGGGCCCGAGGCGTGGCAGGCCGAGATCCCTGCCCCTAGAGGATCCGACACGCCCGAACGGCGGGTGCGCCTGCCCGCCCTCATCGCCACTCGCCGAGCGGCAACCCGGGCTGAGGGCGCGGAATGAGCGATGACCGCAAGCCCCGATCGGCCGGCATGCTGCAGCCGCGCGTCTCGGCCGAACCGCGCCCGCTGATGGGCCCGCGCGACCGGCCGGGCGCCTTCCGGGCCACGGTCCTGACACTGTTTCCCGAACTCTTTCCCGGCCCGCTGGGCGCCAGCCTGATGGGCAAGGCGCTCGCGGACGGGCTGTGGGCGCTTGACACGCTCGACATCCGTCGCTTCGCCACCGACCGCCACCGCACGGTGGACGACACGCCGGCCGGCGGCGGCCCCGGCATGGTGATGCGGGCAGATGTGCTGGCCCGCGCCATCGACGTCGCCCGCCGGCACGAGCGGCCGGGCGACGACACAGCGCTGCGCCCGATCCTCTATCTCTCGCCCCGCGGTCGGCCGTTCGACCAGGCGATGGCCAGGCATCTGGCCACAGCGCCCGGGTTGCTGCTGATCTGCGGGCGCTACGAAGGCGTCGACCAGCGCGTGATCGACGCGCGCGGGCTGATCGAGGTCTCGCTGGGCGACTATGTGCTGTCGGGCGGCGAGATCGCGGCCATGGCGCTGTTGGACGCGGTCCTGCGGCTGCGCCCGGGCGTGCTGGGCAACGCCGCCTCGACCGTGGACGAGAGCTTTTCGACCGGCCTGCTGGAACACCCGCACTACACCCGCCCACAGGAATGGGAGGGGCGCGTGGTGCCCGAGGTCTTGACTTCCGGCCACCACGCCCGCATTGCCCGCTGGCGCCGCGAGGAGGCCGAAAGGCTGACGCGGGAACGGCGTCCCGATCTCTGGCAGGCGCATCTGCGCCGACAAAGCGCCCGCGCGGCGGCATCCGAGGCCGAGGCCCCCCAGGCAGGGCGCCCCTCGACCGACGCGCCGCAGGCCCCGGAGCAATCGGACGCGCACAAGACGGCCGGCGCGACCGGCGATGAGGATCGACGCGATGAACATGATTGAGCAGCTCGAGGCGGAGCAGATCGCTGCGCTGGACAAGACGATCCCGGACTTCTCGGCCGGCGACACCCTGCGCGTGGGCTTCAAGGTGACCGAGGGAACTCGCACCCGCGTCCAGAACTTCGAGGGCGTATGCATCTCGCGCCGCCAGGGCGAGCGGCTGGCCGCCAGCTTCACCGTGCGCAAGATCTCGTTCGGCGAGGGGGTGGAGCGCGTGTTCCCGCTCTACAGCCCCAACATCGACAGCATTACGGTGGTGCGCCGCGGCGCCGTTCGCCGGGCCAAACTGTACTATCTGCGCGCGCGCCGCGGTAAGTCGGCCCGCATCGCCGAGGACACCAAGTACAAGCCGAAGCGGACCAAGGACGCCAGTGCCGAGGCCTGAGCGCCGCCGCCTGCAGTCCCCCGCCGCCTGACTGTCCCACGCGGCCCGACGCCCGCGGGCCCGATGCTTACGGGCCCCGACGCCGACTGCCGCGACGCCTATGGGCCGCCGATCCGCCGTCGCACCCGCGCTGACCCTTTGGCATGGTCGAGGGGCGCTGCGTTCGGCGCGCCAGCGGCGCCGGCCCAGCGATCGTGGCTGGCGATCGTGGCTGGCGATCGTGGCTGGCGGTCATGGCTGGCGGTCCTGGTTGGCGGTCTGGCCGGGACCGTTGGCAGAGCGAGACTGTCGTCCCGGCGCGACGGGGCAACGCTGCGCTACTCGTCGAGCTTGCGTGCCTCGTCGGCAATCATGATCGGGATGCCGAGGCGGATCGGATAGGCCAGCCCCGCGTTGCGCGAGATCAGCTCGCCCCGGGCCGCGTCATAGCTGAGGCGCGTGCCGGTGAGCGGACAGACCAGGCTCTCCAACACCCGCGGTGCGACCGTGCCGTCGCCACCCTGCCGCGCGGCCGTGCCCGCGGCATGGCCGATGTGGGGCGGCTGCGCCAGGTGGCGGTCGACGTGGTCGTCGGCACCGGCTGCGGCGGCTCCGAGGGCCGCAGCACCCTCGGCCGACGGCGTGGCGTCGGTCGGATCAGCGTCAGGCAGGGCAGCGTCGGTCACGGCAGCGTCGGTCGGATCAGCGTCAGGCGGGGCGGCATCGGGCAGGGCAGCGTCGGGCGGATCAGCGTCAGGCGGAGCAGCGTCGGGCGGGGCGGCGTCGGGCGGGGCAGCGTCGGGCGGGGCAGCTTCAGGCGGGGCGGCATCGGGAGGGGCAGCGTCGGGCGGGGCAGCGTCGGGAGGGGCGACGTCGGGCGCGTTGTCGGTGGCCGTGCCCTCGGCGCCGGCCGGGGCGCCGCCGCCCGAGGGCCGGTCGTCCGCACGCCCGGGCGGGACGGCGCTCATTGCACCTTGTCGTTGCCGCCGCCGGCGGCGATGGCAAAGCGCATCAGCGCGGTCAGCGTCTCCAGCCGGTCCGACAGGCGCGGCGCCTCGAGCAGGGCCTGCCGCTCCTCCACGCTGAACGGGCACATCATCGACAGCGAGTTGACCAGAAGCTCGGGCTCGGCCTCCTGCATCGCGTCGAAATCCGAGCTGAGCTGGGCGGCCGCGAAATAGCGCTTGAGCAGCGTGATGAACCCGTCGCGCTCGAACGCAGGCACTTCCTCGGTCTTGCCGAGGTCCGGCTCAAAGTCGGACCAGTCGGCCTGCACGCGGCGGAACGGGGTGAAGCCGTCCACCTCGCCGCGCACCCGGAACCGGCTGACGCCGGAGAGCGCGATAAGGTAACGCCCGTCCTCGGTTTCCGAGAACGAGGTTACCCGGCCCGCACAGCCGATCTTGTGCAGCTTGGGCGGTGTGCCGCTGTCGACGAACGGCTGGATCATGCCGATCAGCCGGTGGTCCGAGCGCAGCGTGTCGTCCAGCATCGCCAGATAGCGCGGCTCGAAGATGTTGAGCGGCAGCCGCGCCCGGGGCAGCAGCAGCGCGCCGGGCAACGGAAAGATCGGGATGACCTCGGGCAGATCGGCCATAGAGAAGCGATGGGCCATCCATCCTCCGGGGGGTTCAGGAGAAGATCAGCGCGCTGAGACGGCGCCGCGCCTTGCCGGCCAGCGGGTCCTTGGGCCCCAGGCTTTCGATCAGGGTCAGCAGCCGCGCTTTGGCCGCCCCCTCGTTCCACTCGCGGTCGCGGCGGAACAGCTCGAGCAGCGCGTCCACCGCCGCTTCGTTGTCGCCAAGCCCGATCAGCGCGTCGGCCAGGTCCAGCCGGGTCTGGTGGTCGTCGGGATCGGCGACCAGCTTGGCGCGCAGCGCGTCGGCCTCGCCCGCGGCACCGGCCCGCGCGGCCAATTCGAGCGCGGCGCGCGCGGCCTTGATGGCCGGGTCGTCGGCCACCGCGTCGGGCACGTTGTCGAGCGTCGCGCGCGCCTCGTCGGGCTGACCCATCGCCAGCAGCGTCCGCGCCAGGCCCGCCAGCGCGCGCGCATTCGCCGGGTCCTCGGCGATGACGGCGGCAAAGGTCTGCATGGCGTCCGGCAACATGCCCTGTTCGAGCATCTGCTCGGCCATCTCGATGGCCTGTTCCAGCCCGCCCTGGGCATCGTCGGCGCCGCCGGCGGCGCTACCCACGGCCTCGGCCAGCCGGGCGATGAATTCCTTGATCTGGGCGGGGCCCGGAACGCCCTGGAAGCCGGTCACGCCCTGGCCCTGGAAGAACGCGATCGTGGCGGGCAGCGCCTGCACCTGAAGCTGGCCGACCACCATCGGATTGCGGTCCACGTCCAGGCGCGCGAACTTGATCGCGCCGCGGGTGGCCGAGATCTCGCGCTCCAGCGTCTTGCTAAGCTCCTGCGCCGCCGCATCGATGCGCGACCACAGCAGCACCACGACCGGAGACTTGGTCGACGCCTGTACGACGTCCTCCATAAAGGTGGCATCCGAGGTATCGACAGCGACGCCCGCCTGCTGCTGTTGCGGCCCGCCGCCGCCGCCGATTAAGTCCACCATCGCCCGTTCTCGCCTGCTGTCAGCCGCGGCCGCACCCGGCCGCCAAGTCGCGCGGGATGTAGACTGCCCCAAGGCGGCACGCAACGAAGCTGGATCGGCCGCGCCGGTGCCGCGCCGCGCGACCGGGGCGTCGAGGCCGCACTCATGCCCCGCCCCCGCCGGCCGGCTCCGCCGCGCGCGCCCGTTTCATCGCCTCCAGCGCGTCGAAATCGGGCATCAGCGGCGCGACGCCCAGATGCGCCAGCAGCCGCCGGAAATCGGTCACCGCGATCGCCGTCGTCGCCCGGTTGTGCAGCGGATGGGCGTTCAGCGTCTCGGACGCCAGCACCGCCGGGTCCAGCACGAACCGCACATCGCCTGCCCCGGGCGCAATCAGCGCGAACGGCGTCACGGCGCCCGGGCGCACGCCCAGCCGGGCCAGCATCGCCTCGGGCTTGGCAAAGCTCGACGACTTGGCGCCCACGGCTCGCTCCAGATCGCGGATCCGGAAATCGCGGTCTTCGCGGCAGGTGACCAGCCAGAGCGCGCCGCTCTTCTTTTCGGCCAGCGCCATGTTCTTGACATGGATGCCCGGCAGGTCGCCGCGCAGCGCCCGGCTGTCCTCGACCGTGCGCAAGGGCGGGTGGTCGTGGTGCACCCACGCGATGCCGAGCGCGGTGAACAGGGCGTACAGCGCCGCCTCGGCCGCGGCCTCGGCCTGCTGGGCTGCAGCCGCGGTCTCGGTCCCGGCCTCCGCCTCGGTCGCCGTCGCCGGGTCGGTCGCCGCCGCCCGGTCTGTCCCTGGGTCTGCCATCGCACCCTCCGCCGAGGCGGCAGGTAACGCGGGCGGCTGCCGCAGCAAGGCCAGCCGCCCCATCGCGATGGCGATACGGTTGCGCTGGGCCTTGAAATCCTTTCAGAGTTCCCGATGCGCCGCGGCACACCCGCCCGGCGCCAACAACGACGCCAACAAAGACTGACAAGGGAGCAACCGCATGTTCACGCGCCTTCTGGCCGCGACCGCCGTCGCCGCCGCCCTCCTCGCCCCGCAGGCGGCCATGGCGGCCTGCGACGATGGCGAGATCGTCATCAAGTTCAGCCACGTCACCAACACCGACCGCCACCCCAAGGGCATCGCCGCCAGCCTGCTGCAGCAGCGCGTCAACGACGAGATGAACGGCGTCGCCTGCATGGAGGTCTTCCCGAACTCGTCGCTGTACAACGACGATAAGGTCCTGGAGGCGATGCTGCAGGGCGACGTGCAGCTGGCAGCGCCCTCGCTCTCGAAGTTCGAGAAGTTCACCAAGCAGTTCCGCATCTTCGACCTGCCGTTCATGTTCGAGGACGTGGCCGCGGTCGACCGCTTCCAGGCCTCGGACGCGGGCCAGGCGATGCTGACCTCGATGACGCGCCGCGGTCTGCTGGGCCTCGCCTACTGGCACAACGGCATGAAACAGATGTCGGCCACCCGGCCGCTGATGCTGCCGACCGACGCCGAGGGGCTGAAGTTCCGCACCCAGCCGTCCGACGTGCTGGTCGCACAGTTCGAGGCGCTGGGCGCCAATCCGCAGAAGATGGCCTTCTCCGAGGTCTACGGCGCGCTACAGCAGGGCGTGGTCGATGGGCAGGAGAACACCTGGTCCAACATCTATGGCCAGAAGTTCTTCGAGGTGCAGGACGGCGTGACCGAAACGAACCACGGCATCATCGACTATCTGGTGGTGACGTCGGTCGAGTGGTGGGAGGGTCTGCCGGACGACGTGCGCGACCAGCTCGCCACCATCATCGCCGAGGTGACCGAGGCGCGGAACTCCGAGTCCACCGCGGTGAACGAGCAGGCCAGGCAGGCGATCGTCGAGGCCGGCACCGAGGTGCGCCAGCTCACCGACGAAGAGCGGGCCGCCTGGGTCGCCGCGATGAAGCCCGTTTGGGACCAGTTCGCCGACGACGTGGGCGCGGAAAACATCGCCGCCGCCCAGGCCGCGAACGCCGCCAACTGACGGGCCTGGCGGCCGCCGGCGGAGCCCGCGCGCGGGTCCCCACGGCGCTGCCCCACGGCGCTGCCCCACGGCTCTGCCCCACGGCGCGGCCTTATCGCACTGCCCCAAGGCACTGCCCCACGGCACGCCCTCTGACCCGTCCGCCGCCCAGCCCGCGGCGGGCGCACGCCACGGCCGGGCCCCGGCGGGCCCGGCATCCCGCATCTCGGCGGCCCCAAGGCAGCGCCCCGCCCGGCGCAGCCTCCGCGTGCCACACAGCGCGCGCCTCGGCGGCAGCGGCAGGCCCCAGTGGCCGGCGCAGCCGGCAGGGCGCCGCGCCGGCGCGCCACCGGCC
>JBCCMW010000231.1:0-6821 GCA_039026175.1 Pseudomonadota bacterium | reverse complement strand
TCGCCGCCGAAGGCGCCTTCGGCGGCGATGGTTCCGGGCCCTCCGGGCGGGTTCGGCGGTGGCATGGTCACGGCGCACCCTTCATCGTTGGGTCGGTGGCAGAGGTCGGGCCGGGCATCCGTGCCGCGCGCCGCTGGCCGGGCGCCGCCGGCGCGCACGGGCGACGCGGGCCGCCGCGGGGGTCGGTGCCCGCATCCCGCCCCGTCGCGGGCCCGGGCCGGACCCGCGCTTGCGCCGGGACTGGGGCCGGGACTGGGCCCGGGACTGGGCCCGGGACTGGGCCCGGGACTGGGACTGGGCCCCGGACTGAGGCCGCGGGGCCGGGTGGTCGCCGTCCGAAGGCCCGGCTCCGTGCCGCGGGTTCGGGGACGTGGGCCCAGAAGCCGGGCCCAGAAGCCGGGCCCAGAGCCCGGATTCGGGAGGCCGGGCTCGGACGGTCGGGCTCGGACGGTCGGGCTCGGACGGTCGGGCAGGGGCGTGCCTTAGAACACCACCTCGAACCCGCCCGCCTGCAGGGCGGCGCGGCGCTTCGCGTCCCAGGCGGCGGCCCAATCCTCGGGGTCCTCGGCCTCGAGCTCGGCCCAGGCGACGGCCAGCGCCTCCTGCCGGGCGATCAGGCTGTCGTTGTGGGCCTGCGCGGCATCGGTCCAGACGCCCATCTCCCGGAAATACTTGACCGCGCCGTCGTGGTAGGGCGCCACCCAGGTGAGGTTCTGCTTGTCCATCGCCCAGCCCGAGATGCCAGGCGCCGCGCCGTCGTACTGGTCGAACAGCTCCACCATCGCGCGGGTCATGTTGTAGACCAGATCCGTGTCCGCCCCCGCCTCGGCGATCAGCACGGGATAAGCATAGCCCGCCGTCGCCGAGCCGTCGGTCCCGTCGATCGTGGCGCCCACCTTGGCGATCATCGGCTGGAAGAACGGCGCGATCGTCTGCATCCGGGCCAGCCCCTCGGCGTTGTCGGGGTCGATCGGCGGCCAGAACAGCCCGCGGGGGTTGGTCTCCTGCTCGTAGGCCCGGCCCGAGTTGGTCGAGGCGAAGACAGCGTCCACCTGGTCCTTGCCCATGCCGGCCCAGCTGTCGCCGAAGCCGCCGAACTCGACGCGCTCGACATCGTCCCAGGTGAGCCCGCCATAGGCCAGATAGGCCTCGTTGTTGACGTTCAGCGCCGGGGCGCCGCGCACCCAGGCGACGCGCTTGCCCTTGAGGTCCGCGTACTCGAAGCCCTCGCAGTTGGGCTTGCCCACGTCCTCGCAGACCTCGGCCGCCACGCCCATCGCCAGGCCCACCGTGCCGCCGTTGTTGGCCATGAGCACGCGCACGGGCTGCGGGCCCCAGTTGCGCTCGCCGAACTGGAACACGCCCTCCTGGGCCATGTAGCTGCCGCCGACGCCGGTGGCCGAGAACTGCACGCGGCCCTGGCGCAGCGGCTCGTAGCGCGCGATGTCGTTCTTGCCGGGCAGGACGCGCAGGTCGACGCCGAGCGTGTTCTTCAGCGCCGCCCCGATGGCGACCGACTGGTTATAGCCGGCCGAGCCGGTGCCATAGGCGGTCCAGGCGAGCTGGCCGGGCAGCGTGATCTCGCCCTCGGCCGCGGCGATCTGGGGAACGGCGAGCGCGACGGCGCCCGCCATCAGCATGGCGGTGAATTTGGTCATTGGGTGTCTCCCTCCCCGGCCGATCTTCGGTGGATCGACATACTTTGGTTCTATGACGCATCGCTGCGGCGCCTGGGTCAAGCCCGGGATCGCATCGCGCGGCCTGCCCGCTATCCCGGCGGCCATGCCGACCGGGGCGCCCGGCGCGACAGCTGACCCTACGTCCGCTCCCAGGCACCCCGCGGATGCGTCGTTGCGACGTCCACCCTGTTGACGATCCGGGGCACTGCAGAATTAGCAACCCTAATTTCTTAACGAGGACGGGCGCGAACGGCGCCGCCGACCCGGGCTTGATTGTATCTTACTCAGAACTGATTTGCGTCACCCTCGCCGGCAAAGCGCAAGATCAAAGTAAATATCGCGACTGTCCTCATGTGAGACATACTATTCATCCAGAGCTTGCTTACTTCACGTCGCTCACAATCCAAGGTATATCGCCGCCGTGTGAGTAATGCGTCGCGTCGCGCCGCGTCTTGGGAGGGTTACGGATGGCGAACATTTCGGGCACTGACGGTAACGACCTGATTTTTGGGTCGTTTAAGTCGGATACGATCAACGGTGGTGACGGCAACGACCTGATCTTCGGCGGCTGGGGCAAGGACGTTCTGGACGGCGGCGAGGGCGACGACATCCTGCTGGGGGGCTTTGGCAAGGACCATCTGACCGGCGGTCTGGGCGACGACATCCTGCTGGGCGGCTTCGGCAACGATGTCCTGATCGGCGACACCGGCCCGGCGACCACCACCACCGGCGAGAACCTGATCGTCAACGGCGACTTCGAGAACGTCGAGGTGCCCGGCCTGATCAACACCGCCTTCGGCTTTATCGGCGACATCCCCGGTTGGACCAACAGCGGCGACGGCACGCCCGAGATCGTCGAAAACGGCATCGTCGACATGCCCTCGGCCGAGGGTACTCCTGACAGCTACTGGATCGACACCGGCACCGTGGGCGCGCAGGTGATCGACATCAGCCAAGAGGTCGCCGGCGTCGAGGAAGGCCAAGCCTACAGCCTGACCTTCAAGGCCGGCCAGTGGACCACCCCCAGCGCCGCGCCGGACGAGACGCTGAACGTCTACTGGAACGGCGAGCTGATCGCGAACGTGCGTCCCGAGACCATCGGCGGCTACGAGGATTTCGAGTTCACCGTGATCGGGGGCTCGGGCGACGGCACCAACACACTGCGCTTCGAGGGCGTCACCGACGGCACCGCGGACAGCCAGGGCGTGGTGTTGGACGACGTGTCGCTGGCCGCGATCATCGAAGAGGGCGGCAACGACATCCTGTCCGGCGGCTTCGGCGACGACACCTACACCGGCGGCAACGGCGAAGACACCTTCGTGCTGCTGGCCCAGCGCAAGACCACCGACACCATCACCGACTTCGAGGACGGGATCGACACGATCGTGTTCTCGAACCTGTGCTGGCACGGCACGGCCGACGAGTTCCTGGCGCTGGATGCCGTCGACCTGATCCAGGACGGCGACGACACCCTGCTGACGATCGGCAGCTACACCGCCGTGTTCGAGGACACGCTGGTCTCCGAGATCGACGGCAGCGATTTCGACTTCGGCTGATCGGCGCGCCGGGGCCACGGCCCCGCCGTCATTTGCGCGGGGCGGCCCAGGCGGCCGCCCCGTTGCCCCTCCGGGCTCCCTTCGGGGGTCGTTTCTGGGGGTCGGTTGGGGCCAGTCTCGGGGCCGGTCTCGGGCCCAGTCTCGGGCCCAGTCTCGGGCCCAGTCTCGGGCCCAGTCTCGGGCCAGCTACTCGCCTTTGTAGGTCGGGCGGCGCTTGTCGATGAACGCGGCCATGCCCTCGCTGCGGTCCTCGCTGGCGAACAGCAACTGGAAGGCCTTGCGCTCCAGCAACAGCCCCGCCTCCAGCGACGCGCTCTCGCCGTGGACGATGGCCTCCTTGATTGCGCGGGCGGCCAGGGGCGGCATGCGGGCGATGGACACGGCCATCGCGACGGCGGTGTCGAACACCTCGGCGTCCGCCACGCAGTCCGAGGCGAGCCCCATCTCGAACGCCTCGCGCCCCGTCACGGGCTTGCCGGTCAGGCACATCTTCATCGCCTTGAACTTGCCGACCGCGCGGGTCAGCCGCTGGGTGCCGCCGGCGCCGGGCATGATGCCGACCCGGATCTCGGGCTGGCCCAGCGTCGCGCCTTCGCCGACGACCAACAGATCGCAGGCCATCGCCAGCTCCAGCCCGCCGCCCAGCGCGTGGCCCGAGATCGCGGCGATCACCGGCTGCGGCGTCTCGGCGACGGTTTTCCAGTAGCGCTCGGACCGGCGCTTCACCAGATCGACCGGGGTGGCGGTGGCGAACTCCTTGAGATCGGCCCCGGCGGCAAAGGCCCGCTCGTCGCCCGTCAGCACGATGACCCGCACGGCCGGGTCCTCGGACAGATCGGCGAACACGCCGGCCAGTTCCTTGCGCAGCGCCATGTTCAGCGCGTTCAGCGCGTGCGGCCGGTTCAGCCGGACGATGGCGACCCCGTCGTCGCGCCGTTCGACCAGCACCAAGGCGCCCTCGGCGCCGCCCTCTGTCGCTCCGTCCATCGCTCCCTCCGGTTTTGTGGCCCGCACGGGCGGCGGGCACGATTGTGGCGGCGAGCCTATTCCAAATCGCGACACCCCTGCTACGGTCGCCGTCAACCGGGGCGCTCGACCCCGGACCCAGCGGGGAGGATGACGGATGAAGGCGCCGGATGCGGCGGACTATCGCCTTGGCGTGGCAGGCGCCGGGGCGATGGGCCAGGGCATTGCGCAGGTCGCCGCAGCGGGCGGTGTCGAGGTGCTGCTGCTGGACGCCCGGGCGGGCGCGGCGGCGGCGGCGTGCGAGACCATCCGCGCCCGCCTGGCCCGGCTGGTCGAGAAGGGCCGGATGGGCGCGGCCGAGGCCGAGGCCGCCGCAGTGCGCCTGACGGCAGTCGATACGGTCGCTGCGTTGGCGCCCTGCGACACCGTGGTCGAGGCCGTCTTCGAAGATCTCGCCGTCAAGCGCCGCCTGTTCGCCGAGGTCGAGGCGGTGGTGAGCGACACCTGCATCGTCGCGTCGAACACCTCGTCGATCCCCATCGCGCAGATCGCGGCGGGTTGCCGGCTGCCGGGCCGGGTCGCGGGGCTGCACTTCTTCAACCCCGTGCCGCTGATGAAGCTGGTCGAGGTGATCAGCGCCACCGCGACCGGGCCCGGCGTGGTCGAGACGCTGGTCGCCCTTGGCCGGCGGCTGACCCGCGTGCCGGTCGTGGTCAAGGACAGCCCGGGCTTTCTCGTCAACATGGGCGGGCGCGCCTTTACCACCGAGGGCATGCGCCTGGTGCACGAGGGCGTGGCCACCCCGGCCCAGATCGACGCGATCATGCGCGACTGTTGGGGCTTTCGGATGGGCCCGTTCGAGCTGATGGACCTGACCGGCATCGACGTGAACTACCCGGTCAGCCAGATCGTGTGGGAAGGGTACCAGCAGGACCCTCGGCTGGCGACGCGGCCCATCCACAAGGCGATGTTCGACGCGGGCCTGCTGGGCCGCAAGACCTCGGCGGGCTGGTACCGCTACGAGGGCGGCAAGCCGGTCGACGTGCCCTCGCCCGATCATGTGCCCGACTGCGCGCCCGCGCGGCGCGTTGCGCTGGCCGAGGCGGCAGCGCCCGAGACGATGCTGCAACAGCTCTCGCCCGAGGATGCCGCAGCCCTGCGCGCCGCCGACGCACCGCTGGCCCCGGCGCTGGAGGCGTTCTGCGCGGAGCTGGGCCTGGAGATCGTCGAGGATGACGGCACCTGCCCGATCGTCTCGGCCGACCCCACGCGCGACGCGACCGAGACCGCGGTCGAGGGGGCGCTGGACCACCGCCGCCTGGTCTGTGTCGATCTGACGGGCGACGCCACGCGCCGCGTGACGGTGATGACGCCACCGGGCGCCGACCTCGCCTACCGCGACGCAGTGGCCGCGGCCGTCGTCGCCTCGGGCCGGCAGGTCAGTGCGATCCGCGACAGCGTCGGCTTCGTCGGGCCCCGAATGGCGGCGATGGTGGCAAACCTGGGCTGCTATATCGCCGAGATCGGCCTCGCCACGCCGGCCGATATCGACACGGCCATGGAGCTCGGCCTCAGCTATCCGCGCGGACCGCTGAAGCTGGCCGACGCGATCGGCGGCGAGACGTGCCTGCACCTGCTCGAGGGGCTGCAGCACGCGACGGGCGAGGACCGCTATCGCCCGACCCAGTGGCTGCGCCGCCGCGCGCTGCTGGATCTGCCGATGGACACCCCGGCGTGACGGGCGCGGTCGCGACAGGGGCGGGCCGGCCATGAGCGGGCGCGACACCGTCATCGTCACCGGCGCGAGCCGCGGTATCGGGGCCGCCATCGCCACCCGGCTGGACCGCGAGGGCTACCGCGTCGTGGGCCTGGCCCGCGGCGCATTCCAAGGCCCGGGCGTCCAGCACGCCGTCGACCTGGAGGCCCCGGACGCCAAGGCGCGCCTGGCCGCCATCGCGGCGGAAACCGGCGCCTGCCGGCTGGTCGCCAACGCCGGCATCGTGACCGTCGCGCCGGTGCACGCCATGCCGGACGCGGATTTCGAGCGCACCATGCGCGTCAACGTCCAAGCGGTCGTCTGGTGCATCCAGGCCGTGCTGCCGGCGATGCGCGCCGCGGGCTTTGGCCGGATCGTGACGCTGGGCAGCCGGGCGGCGCTGGGCAAGGCGGAGCGCGCGGCCTATGCCTCCTCCAAAGCCGCGATCACGGGGCTGACGCGCACCATGGCGCTGGAGCTGGCGGCCGACGGGATCACCGTCAACGGCGTCGCCCCCGGGCCCATCGACACCGAGATGTTCGCAACCGACCAGCCTCCGGGTTCCCCGGCGCGCGAGGCGCTGCTGGCCCGCGTGCCCGTCCACCGCATGGGCCTGCCGCAGGAAGTGGCCGCCGCCGTCGCGCACCTGGTGTCGGACGAGGCGGGCTTCACCACCGGGCAGATGCTGCACGTCGACGGCGGGCTCAGCGTCGGGGGCGGGACGTGAACGCCGCCGTCGCGCACCTGGTGTCGGACGAGGCAGGGTTCACCACCGGGCAGATGCTGCACGTCGACGGCGGGCTCAGCGTCGGGGGCGGGACGTGAACGCCGCCGTCGCGCACCTGGTGTCGGACGAGGCAGGGT
>JBCCMW010000230.1:0-6838 GCA_039026175.1 Pseudomonadota bacterium | reverse complement strand
GCCAAGATCCGCGATTGGCGCCGGCCCGAGCCCTACAAGGGCAAGGGCATCCGCTACAAGGGCGAGTTCATCTTCCGCAAGGAAGGCAAGAAGAAGTAGGGGCGGCGAGAGATGGCACTGTCGAAGCGCGAGCTTTTCCAACGGCGCCGCCTGCGCGTGCGCAACAAGCTCAAAAGGATGTCGCGCGGCCGGCTGCGCATGTGCGTGCACCGGTCGTCCAAGAACATCTCGGTCCAGATCATCGACGACCGGCAGGGCCGCACGCTGTGCGCTGCGTCATCGCTGGAGCCCGCCCTGGGCATCGTCGGCAAGAACAACGTCGAGGCGGCCGCCAAGGTCGGCGCGGCGATCGCCGAGCGGGCCAAGGCAGCCTCGATCGAGGAGGTGTTCCTGGACCGCGGCGGCTTTATCTACCACGGCAAGGTCAAGGCCCTTGCCGACGCGGCCCGGGAGGGCGGGCTGAAGTTCTGAGGAGGGCCTGATGGCTGAACGTGAAGGACGCCGCGAGCGGCGCGACCGTCGCGACGACGACCGCGAGCAGGAATTCCAGGACCGGCTCGTCGCGATCAACCGCGTGTCCAAGACGGTAAAGGGCGGCAAGCGCTTCGGATTTGCGGCGCTCGTCGTCGTGGGCGACCAAAAGGGCCGGGTGGGCTTCGGCTCGGGCAAGGCCAAGGAGGTGCCCGAGGCGATCCGCAAGGCCACCGAGGAGGCCAAGCGCACCATGATCCGGGTGCCGCTGCGCGAGGGGCGGACGCTGCACCACGACGTGCAGGGCCGCCACGGTGCCGGCCGGGTGATCATGCGCGCTGCCCCCCAGGGCACCGGGATCATCGCCGGCGGCCCCTGCCGCGCGGTGTTCGAGATGCTGGGCGTCCAGGACGTGGTCGCCAAGTCGACCGGGACCTCGAACCCCTACAACATGATCCGGGCCACGTTCGCGGGCCTGCGCGACGAGTACTCGCCGCGCCAGGTGGCTGCACGGCGGGGCAAGAAGGTCAGCGACATCCTGCCGTCGCGCGACGAGCCGCGGGCCGAGACGCCGGATGCGGCGGCGGTGCCTGCGGATGCGGCGGCCGAGGTACAGGCGGAGGCGTGAGATGGGGACCATCGTCGTCAAGCAGATCGGCAGCCCGATCCGCCGCCCGGCCAAGCAGCGCGCCACGCTGAAGGGCCTGGGGCTAAACAAGATGCACCGCACGCGCGAGCTGGAGGACACGCCGTCCGTCCGCGGGATGGTCGCGAGCATCCCGCACCTGGTGCAGATCGTCGAGGTCAAGCCCTGACCGATCCCGCGCCCGCCCGTTGAGGGCGCGCGCCCGCCGTCTCGCGTAGGCGGCCCCGGCCGACCCGGCCGGCGAACGATAAGCCGTGGCGGCGGGGAGCGCATCGCCCCGTGCGGTCCGGCAGAGGAGAGATGCGATGAAACTGAACGAACTGCGCGACAATCCGGGCGCTGCGAAAAAGCGCAAGCGCGTCGGCCGTGGCCCCGGCTCGGGCATCGGCAAGACCGGCGGGCGCGGCATCAAGGGCCAAAAGTCCCGCTCGGGCGTCGCGATCAAGGGGTTCGAAGGCGGACAGATGCCGCTGCACCGCCGGCTGCCCAAGCGCGGCTTCAACAAGCCGAACCGTCTGCGCTTTGCCGTTACCAACCTCGCCACCATCCAGGCGTTCATCGAGGCCGGCAAGATCGACGGCGCCCAGCCGATCACCGAGGATGTGCTGCTCGCCTGCGGTCTGGTGCGGCGCAAGCTGGACGGCGTGCGCGTGCTCGGCCGGCTGATGCTGGACGAGGCGGGTGCGGTGAAGCCGCTGCCGGGCGGGCTGTCGATCCAGGTCACCGGGGCCTCGGCCAGCGCGGTGCAGGCCGTGGCCGATGCCGGCGGCACGCTGGCGACCGCGGCACCCGCCGAGGCGGCGGCCCCGGCCGAGGGCTGACAGCGGCACGGGGCGGCCCGGCCGCCGGGTCGCCGCGCGCACGATCACGGGCGAGCACGCGGCCTTCGCTTGGTTTCCGGCACGCGGGCGATTAGGTCTGGGGCGTCGGGGCGGCCGGCGGCGCGCAGGGCGCGCGCGCAGGCGCCTGCATGCGATCTACATCGCCGGGCATTGTGACCGGCGCCAACAGGGACCGGGCACGACATGGCTTCAGCAGCCGAGCAGATGGCGGCGAACATGAGCTGGGGCGCCTTTTCCAAGGCGACCGACCTGCAGAAGAGGATCCTGTTCGCGCTTGCGCTGCTGATCGTCTATCGCGTTGGCACATTCATCCCGATCCCGGGGATCGACGTCGACCAGCTCGACCGCTTCATCGAGCAGACGCAGAGCGGGATCATCGGGATCTTCAACATGTTCGCCGGCGGCGCCGTCGGCCGCATGGCGATCTTCGCGCTGGGCATCATGCCCTACATCTCGGCCTCGATCATCGTGCAGCTGATGACGGCGATGGTGCCCGAGCTGGAGAAGCTCAAGAAAGAGGGCGAGGCGGGGCGCAAGAAGATCAACCAGTACACCCGCTACGGCACCGTCCTGCTGGCCACGCTGCAGGCCTATGGCATCGCCGTGGGGCTGGAGGGGCAGAACCTTGTGCTGGACCCCGGGCTCTTCTTCCGCGCCTCGGCGGTGATCACGCTGGTCGGCGGGACCATGTTCCTGATGTGGCTGGGCGAGCAGATCACCGCCCGCGGTATCGGCAATGGCATCTCGCTGATCATCTTCGTCGGCATCATCGCCGAGCTGCCGGGCGCGCTGTTCCAGTTCTTCGACCTCGGCCGCCGGGGCGATCTGTCCGAGATCGCGGTGATCGGCGTCTTGGTGCTGGCGGCGGTCGTGATCTACGGCGTCGTCTATGTCGAACGGGCGCAGCGACGGATCCCGATCAACTATCCCCGCCAACAGGTCGCGGGCGGCCGTATGCGCGAGGGGCAATCGCAGTTCCTGCCGCTCAAGCTGAACCCCGCCGGCGTGATCCCGGCGATCTTCGCCTCGTCGCTGCTGCTGCTGCCGACCACGATCGCGGGCTTCAGCTATGGCGACGACAGCGGGTTTTTGGGCACCGTCGTCGCCGCGCTGGGCCGTGGCCAGCCGCTGCAGCTGCTGCTGTTCGCGGCGCTGATCGTCTTCTTCGCGTTCTTCTACACCGCCACCGTGTCCTTCAAACCCGAGGAGGTGGCCGAAAACCTCAAAAAGAACGGCGGCCACGTGCCGGGCATCCGACCCGGCCCGCGCACGGCCGAGTATCTGGACAATGTGGCCACCCGGCTGGTCACCGTCGGCTCGATCTATCTGGTGCTGGTCTGTCTGTTGCCCGAGATGCTGATCTCGGAGTTGGCGGTGCCGTTCTACTTTGGCGGCACGTCGCTGCTGATCGTGGTGTCGGTGACCATGGACACGATAACCCAGGTGCAAAGCCACCTGCTGGCTCACCAGTACCATGGCCTCATTGAGAAATCGAAGATCCGGGGCAAGAAACGATCCCCGGCGCGATCGTAGGGAACGACAGGGAGACTGACCGTGAACATCATCCTCCTCGGACCCCCGGGTGCCGGCAAGGGCACCCAGGCGCAGCGCCTGATCGCAAGCCGGAGCATGGTGCAGCTTTCGACCGGGGACATGCTGCGCGCGGCGGTCTCGGCCGGCACCGAGGTGGGGCAGAAGGCCAAGGCGGTGATGGAGGCGGGCCAGCTCGTCTCGGACGACATCGTCATCGGCTGCGTCTCGGACCGGCTCGACCAGGACGACGTCAAGGCCTCGAACGGCGTGATCTTCGACGGGTTCCCGCGGACGGTGGCGCAGGCCGAGGCGCTGGACAGCCTGCTGGTCGAGAAGGGCATGGCGCTGGAGGCCGTCGTCGAGATGCAGGTCAACGACGACCTGCTGGTCGACCGTATCAAGACCCGGGCGGCTGAAACCGGCGGCACGCGCGCGGACGACAACGAGGAGACGCTGAAGCATCGCCTCGCGGTCTATCACGCCGAGACGGCGCCGCTGATCGACTATTACGCCAAGACCGGCAAGCTGAAGACGGTCGACGGCATGGCCGGTATCGACGACGTCACCGTATCGCTGGAAAAGGCGCTGGACGAGGTCAAGGGCACGGCCCACTGCGCCTGACCGAGCGCCGTCTTGCGCCCGGCCCGATACCCCTGGTGACCGGTTTTCCAACCCGGGACCGGCGGCGATCGGAGCCCTCCTGACCGGGTGGCAACTTTTCCCTTGACAGGCTTGACGGCGGGGGCCGCGGGGGTATAGTCGCGCGCCTCAGCGGCAGGGGTTTGCGCGGCGACGCCCCTCTCGCCGCGCGCGGGGCGTGGCGATACGGCGAGGGTACGCGGCCCGCACCTGGGTTCAGAACAACGACGGCGGCGGCCGCGGGCCGCGCTTGAGCACGGAGCTTCGACATTGGCCCGCATTGCTGGCGTGAACATTCCGACCAACAAGCGCGTGCACATCGCGCTCACCTACATCCACGGGATCGGCGCCAATACGGCCCAGAAGGTGTGCGATGCCGCGGGCGTGACCCGCGACCGCCGCGTCAACGATCTGTCCGACGCCGAGCTGCTGGCGATCCGCGAGTTCATCGACGGCAACGTCCAGGTCGAGGGCGACCTGCGTCGCGAGGTGGCGGTCAACATCAAGCGTCTGATGGACCTCGGCTGTTATCGCGGCCTACGCCACCGTCGCGGCCTGCCGGTGCGCGGCCAGCGCACCCACACCAATGCGCGCACCCGCAAGGGCCCCGCCAAGCCGATCGCCGGCAAGAAGAAGTAAGGAGGCCGGAGGATGGCACGCGACAAGCGCGCAGCGCCCAAGCGCAAGGAGCGCAAGAACATCACCGCGGGCGTCGCCCACGTGAACTCGTCGTTCAACAACACGATGATCTCGATCACCGACGCGCAGGGCAACATGATCTCGTGGTCGTCGGCCGGCATGATGGGATTTAAGGGCTCGCGCAAGTCCACGCCCTATGCGGCACAGGTCGCAGCCGAGGATGCGGGGCGCAAGGCGGCCGAACACGGTATGCGCACGCTGGAGGTGCAGGTGCAGGGTCCCGGCTCGGGCCGCGAGAGCGCGTTGCGCGCCCTGCAGGCCGCCGGCTTCACGATCACGGCCATCCGCGACGTCACGCCGATCGCGCACAACGGATGCCGCCCGCCCAAGCGCCGGCGGGTCTAGGCGGCGCGCACCACCGGCCGAGCGCGCCTCGCCCTGGCCGGGCGCGCGCGGCGCATGCCGACCCGACCGGGCGGCGCGCCGACGCGGGGCCGACAGCGATAACGGCGGGCCTGTCCCCAGCGCGGGACGGGTCCGTTTGCGTTCCTCGGGGGCGGTCCGCGCCTGGATCGGCGGCACCGCGGGCATGGAGGAGAGACCCATGATCCACAAGAACTGGCAGGACCTGATCAAGCCGCAGGGTCTGAACGTCCAGACCGGCGCCGACCAGGACCGTGTCGCCACCGCCGTGGCGGAACCGCTGGAACGCGGCTTCGGCCTGACGCTGGGCAACGCGCTCCGCCGCGTCCTGCTGTCGTCGCTGCAGGGCGCTGCGGTGACGGCGGTGCAGATCGACGGCGTGCAGCACGAGTTCACCTCGATCCCTGGCGTGCGCGAAGACACGACCGACATCGTGCTGAACCTCAAGGGTCTGGCGATCAAGATGGAGACCGAGGGGCCCAAGCGACTGCACCTGGCCGCCACCGGCCCGGGCGTGGTGAGCGCGGGCGAGATCGCCGAGATCGCGGGCGTCGAGATCGTCAACCGCGACCACGTGATCTGCCACCTGGACGACGGCGCCTCGATGCACATGGAGATCACGGTCAACACCGGCAAAGGCTACGTGCCCGCCGACCGCAACCGCCCGGCCGACGCGCCCGTAGGCCTGATCCCGGTCGATGCGATCTACAGCCCGGTGCGCCGCGTGTCCTACAAGGTCGATCCCACGCGCGAGGGGCAGGTGCTGGACTACGACCGCCTGTCCATCACGGTCGAAACCGACGGGACGCTGAGCCCCGAGGACAGCCTGGCCTACGCCGCGCGCATCCTGCAGGACCAGCTCCAGACCTTCATCAACTTCGAAGAGCCGAAGGACGCCGCGCGCTATGACAGTGAAGAAGAGCTGGAATTCAACCCGCTGCTGTTGAAGAAAGTCGACGAGCTCGAACTCTCGGTCCGTTCGGCCAACTGTCTCAAGAACGACAATATCGTCTACATCGGCGATCTCATTCAGAAGACCGAGGCCGAGATGCTGCGCACGCCCAACTTCGGGCGCAAGTCGCTGAACGAGATCAAGGAAGTCCTCACCACCATGGGCCTCCACCTTGGTATGGACGTGCCGCAGTGGCCCCCCGAAAACATCGAGGATCTGGCCAAAAAGTTCGAGGATCATTTCTGACGCCGGCCGACGCGGGGTGCGTGCCAACGCATCCCGCGCCGCCCAGACGACCGGGCACCCGCCCCAACGGGCCGCAAAGGCCCCTCGACAAAGTATAAAACTCGTAGACGGAGATCCGACATGCGCCATCGCAACGGACCGCGCAAACTCAACCGCACCGCCGAGCACCGCAAGGCGATGTTCGCCAACATGGCCTGCGCGCTGATCGAGCACGAGCAGATCAAGACGACGCTGCCCAAGGCCAAGGAACTGCGCCCGATCGTCGAAAAGCTGATCACGCTCGCCAAGCAGGACAGCGTGCATCACCGCCGCCTGGCCGCCAGCAAGATCAAGCAGCCAGCCGCGGTGAAGAAACTGTTCGACGTGCTCGGCCCGCGCTATGTCGAGCGGCCGGGTGGCTATGCCCGCGTGCTGAAGGCCGGCTTTCGCTACGGCGACATGGCGCCG
>JBCCMW010000229.1:0-6847 GCA_039026175.1 Pseudomonadota bacterium | reverse complement strand
GCCGGCGCTGTCCGTGCTGGCCGGGCCCTGGGCTGCGGCCCATGGGGCGCCTTGGGGGGTGCCCCGGGGGGCAGAGGGGTCGGCCCAGACGGCGGCTCAGGCCGTGGATCAGGCGGCGGCGCAGGCGACGGCGCAGGCGACGGCTGAGGCGACGGCTGAGGCGACAGAGGAGGCGGCGGATGGGGTCGGCTCCGCGCCGGTGATCGCCACAGCCGTCGCCTCAGCCGTCGCCTGAGCCGCCGCCTGCGCCGCCGCCTGAGCCGCCGCCTGATCCACGGCCTGAGCCGCCGTCTGGGCCGACCCCTCTGCCCCCCGGGGCACCCCCCAAGGCGCCCCATGGGCCGCAGCCCAGGGCCCGGCCAGCACGGACAGCGCCGGCCCGACCGCCCACGCCCCGGGCGCACGGCAGCCTCCCGCGACGCCGCGGCCACCTTTCCAAGCCCGCGCCTTCCTGGCATAGACCGCGCCACCGCCGAGGGCGACGCTGGCACAGGAGGCTTCGATCTTGCTCATCCGTGACGCGCTGACCTTCGACGATGTGCTGCTGGTGCCCGGCGCCTCGGAAGTGGTCCCGGCGGCCGCCGACCTGCGCACCCGCATCACGCGCGAGATCGAACTCAACATCCCGCTGCTCTCCTCCGCCATGGACACGGTGACCGAAGCCTCGATGGCCATCGCCATGGCCCAGGCGGGCGGGCTCGGCGTGATCCACCGCAATCTCGACGTGGAGGAGCAGGCCGCTCAAGTCCGCCGGGTGAAACGGTTCGAAAGCGGCATCGTCTACGAGCCGATTACGCTGCGCCCGGACCAGACGCTGGCCGACGCGCTGGACTGCCAGGAAAAGTACAACATCACCGGCTTTCCGGTGGTCGAGGACGGCGGCCGCCTGGTCGGGATCCTGACCAACCGCGACATGCGCTTTGCCGAGGATCCGACGACGCCCGTGCGCGCGCTGATGACCAGCGACAACCTGGCGACGGTGCACGAGCCCGTGGACCTGGACGAGGCCAAGCGCATGCTCCAGTCGCGCCGGATCGAGAAGTTGCTGGTCGTCAACGCCCACGGCCACTGCACGGGGCTGCTGACGGTCAAGGACATCCAGAAGGCGGTCTTGAACCCGCTGGCCTGCAAGGATCGCATGGGCCGGCTGCGCGTGGCCGCGGCCACCACGGTGGGCGACAGCGGGTTCGAGCGGTCCGAGGCGCTGATCGACGCGGGCGTCGATCTGATCGTGGTGGACACAGCGCACGGCCACTCGGCCTCGGTCGCCCAGGCGGTCGAGCGCGTCAAGCGGCTCTCGAACTCGGTGCAGGTGCTGGCCGGCAACGTGGCGACGGGCGAGGCGACGCGCGCGCTGATCGACGCGGGCGCCGACGGGGTCAAGGTCGGCATCGGGCCGGGCTCGATCTGCACGACGCGCGTCGTGGCCGGCGTGGGGGTGCCGCAGCTGACCGCGATCATCGACTGTGCCCAAGCGGCGGCCGAGACCGGCACGCCCGTGGTCGCCGATGGCGGCATCAAGTACTCGGGCGATCTTGCCAAGGCGATCGCCGCTGGGGCGCACTGTGCGATGGTGGGCTCGATGCTGGCCGGCACCGACGAAGCGCCCGGCGAGGTGTTCCTGTACCAGGGCCGCAGCTACAAGGCCTATCGCGGCATGGGCAGCGTGGGCGCCATGGCGCGCGGCTCGGCCGACCGCTACTTCCAGAAGGAAATCAAGGATACGCAGAAGCTGGTGCCCGAGGGGATCGAGGGTCAGGTGCCCTACAAGGGCCCCGCCGGCGCCGTGCTGCACCAGATGACCGGGGGCCTGCGGGCTGCGATGGGCTACACCGGCAACGGCACGGTCGAGGCGATGCGCACCAGCTGCCATTTCGTCCGCATCACCGGCGCCGGGCTCAAGGAGAGCCACGTCCACGACGTCCAGGTCACCCGCGAAAGCCCCAACTACCGCGTCGAATGACAGCACGCCCCGCTTGATCCCCCACCCTGATCCCCCACCCAGATCCCCCGGCGACCGCTGCCGAACCGGCGATCGCCCGCGCCGCGCGGCACGATCCGCGTGCGGCATCGGCGCGAGCGCACGGCGGCCGATGCGGCGAGGCGAACGATCCGTCCTGCCACACAGCGCGCCCTCGGCCGCTCGCCCGCCGCGGCCACCGAAGCCGCGTCCCGCCGCCGCGCGCATGCTCGGACATAAAGCCCCCCGGGGGCTTCTCTCAGCCCGACCCCTTCTCCGTCGCGGCCGGCGCGATGCGGGCCCTGCGCGCCCACCATCCAGCATCGCGGCGACCAGCCGCGATTCCGCTTGGTCGGCGGCACCCTTTGGTGCGGTGGCGCTGTGGCGGGGGGGGGGGCCGGTCGCCGCCCCTTCCCCTGGTGCCGTTTCCGGTGGATCCTGCCGGCGACGGGCGCCGCGGGGCGCCGCAGGGCAGAGCGAGGACGGGCGGCATGGCCACAACATCCGATATCCTGGTCATCGGCGGCGGCATGGCGGGCACCAGCGCGGCGGCGCGGCTGGCGGCCGAGGCCTCGGTGGTGTTGCTCGAGGCCGAACAGGCGCTCGGCACCCAGTCCTCCGGCCGCTCGGCGGCGATGTTCATCCCCAGCTACGGCGCGCCCGCCCTGCACCCGTTGATCTCGGCGGCGCACGTGTTCATGCAGGCGCCCGACGCGCTGGACGAGCCGTCGATGCTCAGCCCCCGGAGCGTGATGACCATCGCTGCCGAGGACGAGATGGACGTCTTGGCCGAGGACATGGCCACGCGCGAAGGGCTGCGTCGGATCACGCCCGAGGAGGCGGTCGAGCGGCTTCCGATCCTGCGCCGCGCGCCCATCGCCGACGCCGCCATCGAGGAGGCGGCGGCGGACATCGACGTCGCACGCCTGCTGCAGGGCTTCGCGCGGCTGCTGCGCCGGCTGGGCGGGCAGACGATCACGGGCGCGCGGGTCGGCGCGATCCGGCGCGAGGGCGGCAGTTGGACGGTCGAGACGCCGGCGGGCCGCTTCTCGGCGCCCGTCCTCGTCAACGCCGCCGGGGCCTGGGCCGACCGCGTGGCAGGCCTGGCGGGCATCGCCCCCGCAGGGCTCGTGCCGCACCGGCGCACGGCGGCGATCCTGCCCGCGCCCGAGGGCCACGACGTGCGGGGCTGGCCCATGGTCGCGACAGCCGCCGAGCGCTGGTACGCCAAGCCCGACGCCGGCCGCCTGCTGGTCTCGGCCGCCGAGGAGGACCCGACCGAGCCGCACGACGCCTATCCGCTGGACCTGGTCCTGGCCGAGGGGCTGCATCGCTTCGAGCAGGCCATGACCGTGCCGGTGACGCGGGTCGAGCATGCCTGGGCGGGCCTGCGCACCTTCGCGCCCGACCGGATGCCCGTGGTGGGTTTCGCACCCGATGCCGAGGGCTTCTTCTGGCTGGCCGGGCAGGGCGGTGTGGGCATTCAGCTTTCGCCCGCGCTCTCGACCGTTGCGGCCGACCTGATCGCGCGCCGGCCGTCGGCGTTCCCCGCCGCAACGCTGCAGGCGATGGCCCCCGAGCGCTTCGCCGTCGCCGCCTGATCCCGCCTGCCTCTGCCGACCCCCGGGGCGCGGCCTGTCCAGCGCCACCGCGCGCCACCGCGCACCACCGTCCGCCACCGTGCGCGACGGCGCGCTACCGCGCACCACCGTCCGCCACCGCGCGCGACGGCGCGCGACCGCACGAAGTCGCTGCTAGTGCCCGTTTCGCGGCCGGTTTGCGCGGCCATCGGGGCTGCGCGGCGCGGTTTTCTCTCGATGACACGCGGCATCTGCACCTTCGGCGCTGCCGAACCGGGCGAATTGCGCTAGGCTCCGGCCTGGGTGGAGCGATGCTGGGGAAGATCATGCTGGCGCATGTCGTGCGGCTCGTTACGGTGTTCGCGTTGCCGGTCGCGGTGCTCGCGTACGTTGCCGATCTGCGGGCCGGCGGCGCCTATGCGCTGCGCGACATCGATATCCAGACCGTGTGCGTGATCGAGATGCTGCAGCCCGGACGGCAGAGCGGGGTCGACTGCTCGGCCTGGTCGCTGCTGTGGGTGCTGAACGGGGCAGCCTGGCTGGCGCTGGCACTGACGCTGGTGCCCATCCTGCTGTTCCGCCTGATCGCCGCCGCCTGCGGGGCGCGCCGCTCGCTGAATGCGGCGGTGTTTCGACGGCTGGTGCCGGTCACCATCGGCGTCGTCGCGCTGAACGTGCTGGTGCAGGGCGCGCTGCTGCTGCTGCTGCTGGTCTTTGCCTATAACATCCACGCCGGGCGCCCGCCTGTGGCCGCCATCGCCGCGGCAGGGGCGGGCATTCTGGGCGCCATGGTCACGGTGGTCATCGCCTGTGCGACCATCCGCACCAACCCACTGGTCCCGGCCCGCGCGCGCCCACTCGGCCGCGAGCAGGCGCCGCAGCTCTGGGCGCTGATCGACGGCGCGGCCGAGGCGCTGGGCACCCGCGCGCCCGACGCGGTGATCGTCGGGCTGAACCCGATGCTCTGGATGGTGGCGGGCAGCGTGGTGATGCGCGGCGCCAATCTGACGGGTGGTGTGCAGGGGCGGGTGATGCACCTGCCGCTGCCGCTGATGCGGGTGCTGACGGTCGACGAGCTGGGCGCGCTGATCGCGCACGAGCTGGCCCACTTCCGGCGCCGGGACGCGGCCTATACCAGCCACTTCGCCCCGGTCTATGCCCAATTCGGCGACGCCGACGCCGAGCTCGACGACCAGGAGATCACCGGCCACGGCAACATCGTGGCCGACGCGTTGGTGTTTGTCGCCCGGCTGCCGGCGCGGGCGCTGCTGGCGATGCTGGGCAGCGCCTTCGCCGCCAATGTGCGCCGCATCGCCATCAAGCGCGAGCGCCAGGCCGACCGGGCCGCAGCCAAGCTGGTCGGCGCGCGCACCCTGGCCGCGGCGCTGCTGAAGGTGCCGCTGTTCGCCAAGATCTGGTCCGACACCGTCGACGATCAGGTCGCGCGCGTGCGGCTGGGCCTGCCGGCGGCCGACCGGCTGTCGCAGACCTTCGCCGACCTCGCAGCCCTGCTGATCACGCCCGAGGCGCGCAGCCGGCTCCGCTTCCGCGCCCTGTCGGCCCGCATCCGCCACCCCTACGACAGTCACCCAACCTGTTCGGCACGGGTGCGCGCCGTCGGCGTCGGGCCCAGCACGCTGACGGTCGAGATGATGGCGCCGCCGGCGGACGGCGGGGCCTATGCCGCGCTGTTGCCGGCGACGGTGGCGTCCGAGACCGAGTTTGTGCTGACCCTGGCCGAGTACCACGCCCTGGCCGAGGCCGAGCGCATCCCCGCCGTCCCGACCCTGGGCGCCGGTGGCAAGGTCGATCCGCTCTACGAGGCGGTCTATTCGCTGCTCGCCAGCCTGGTGTCGCTCGGCGACGCGCCCGCGCGCCGCTTCGTCGCGGCCACGGCGGCCGGCAACGCCGAGATGACCGACTTCGATCGCATGGTGTTTGCCGAATACTGCCGCGGCCATCGCCCGCGCATCGGCGACCGCGAGGCGCTGGCCTACATCACCGATAATGCCGGCGTCGAAGGCATCGGCGTGTTGGGCGAGATCGCCAAGCGCGCGGTGGCCGACGAGACGCAACTGGACGAGGCTTCGCAATTGCTGATCCAGCGCCTGTCCACGCCGCTCGGCCAGCGCGGCACCCGCAAGCGCTTCGTCGCCTGACCGTCGCAACCGTCCCCGCCACCCGTCCGGGCGGCGCGACGGCCGGCCCCTGGGGACCGGCCGCACCGTCGGCTCGGTTACGTCGCCGTCGCAGCGGGGCCCGCTTCGGGGCCTGCTATGTGGGGCGTGGGCGCCCCGGGTGGCGGGCTGCCCGCACGGCGTGCAGGGCCCCTGCTCGCCGGGGTGAGCCGGGCTCGGCTCAGGCCGCGTGGGTCGCGGTGGCGGGCGTCCAGGCGTTCTTGGCGAACGGGGCATCGACCGGCGTCGCATAGAGGTGGTTGACGTAGTTGGACATCACCTTCTGCGCCAGGATCAGCACGACCTCCAACACATGGGCATCGCCATAGCCCGCGGCCTTGAACGCCGACACGGCCTCGTCGCCGGCCTGGCCGCGCTGGCGCAGCACTGTCAGCGTAAAGCGCCGCAGCGCCTCCAGCTTGGTATCCGCCAGCGGCCGCGCCTCGCGCATCGCGGTCACGATCTCGGGGTCTACCTTGTCCATCTCGGCGATGGTGGTGTGCGCAGGCACGCAATAGTGACAGGCGTGTTCGACGTTGATCGCCTGCCAGACCACGGTGCGCTCGGTCGCGTCGAACGCGGTCTTCTGGGTCACCAGCCGGTGCAGGGTCTGGTAGGCCTCCAGATGCGCCGGGCTCTCGGCCATCACGGCGTGCAGGTTGGGGATCATGCCGAAGCCTTTGAGCGCGTTCTCGAGCAGCGGCTTCGAGCCCTCGGGCGCGGTGTCGATGGTGTGGATCGTCGGAGACTGGGCCATGCGGCGCTCCTGTTTCTCGGCCGGGCGCGGGACCCGATGCCCCGCCGGCGTTGGGCGGCACGTATGGTGTCGACCCGGTCGCCGACAGCCCCCCATCACAGCCGCGCGAGGCCGCCCGTGACCCCGGGTGCGCGTCTCGCTGCGGCGATCCAGGTGCTGGACGCCTGGGCCGCGGGCGAGCAGGGGCTGGACCGGGTCCTCGCCGACTGGGGCCGGGGCCACCGGTTCGCAGGCGCCAAGGACCGCCACGCCATCGCCGATATCGCCTATGGCGTGCTGCGCCGGGCGCGCAGCCTGTCCTGGCTCGCCACGGGCGCCGATCCCGGGCCGGGGTTGGCGCGGTTCGCCGCGCGCCCCGCCGTGCTGGCCGCCG